>CAZIYY010000192.1:0-8195 GCA_964543585.1 uncultured Anaerolinea sp.
CCCGTTTTTTGCAAAGATTTTCTATCTCACTCCACGCTTAAGTGGGGTGCTACCACATCAACATCCCCGAGGACGTTAAGCAATTTTTCCAAATCCTTCCATTCATCCCTGTTTTCGCAGGCATCGCTTGAGCCTGTAATATAAATCATTGTTCGAACTGTATCAGGTTGCAATCCTCTAAATTGATCTCTGGCAAGATTGAAGGCTGTATAGAGAGAGCCACCTCCTGCGGGCTGGAGTTGAACAATTTCCCGATTGACAATATTTTGAGAAGTAAACGGATACTTCACTACAGAAGGCTCATCACAAGGATCGACGCCTTCACCCAGGGTTGAACCACCGATGACAATCAAACCGTAATTTGCGTCAGGGTCTAATCCTTCAAGGATAACATCGATGGATTCAAGAGCGGCCTGCAACTTGGTCTTCCCACCGAATGCTTCATTCATTTCTTCTGAAGCATCCACGACAATCATATAGTATATAGATCTCGATGGGGATATTGTTGCGGTCGCGCTTGGCGTCAATGAGTTAGTAGGGGAAGGTGTTATAGTAAACGTTTGTGTTGGGAATAGCGTTTGTGTTTGTGTTGGTGTTAGCGTCGGAGTTGGGGTAGGAGTTCCGTGAATAAGAATATCAACAGGACGATCGAACGGATGCACCAAGGCAAATAAGGGAATGAGCAATACTGACAATATCACACCTCCCCACCCATAAGGGCGTAATCGTTCATATCTGGCAACCAATCTCTTTGTGGAATCTCCCTCGCGAACTGGTACGGTATCAACCTCCTTTTGTGCCAACAAGATATGCGCCGAATTCGACCCTATAAAGACGATAATGAGGGTATACACACTTATCCAAAGGATATCCGACCTTCCCGAAATGATTGATAAAATCGAAACGAGCGTAGGGATGGAAATTGAAATTGTTGTTCGCAATACCAAACGATCACGTATGAATTCCAAAAATTCTTTTCGCAGTTCCATATTCTCCTCCTTTGCCTCACTACTTTCCTTCCGCGACTCTTATTTCCACTTCCGTCAACCCATATATCATCCCCTTGTGGGACAACTCATGGACCCTTCGGTCAATCTCCGCATCCACCTGCCAAATGGACTTATCCAACGCACTCGCCCGATCCAAATCCTCCTCAAGCTTCGCGGACTGACGATCTTTCTGCAAAGCCAGCATCTTTTCAACCAGTTTGATGGTCTCATCTTCGGTGTAAGTAAGTTCGGGAGTGGTCATGAGTAATGCCCCCTGAAAGAGGTTATCCTATTTTACAACGAATTCTGATGATTAAGACCTGTTACACCGATTCAACCATCTCGACTAAAATTAACCCATGCCCGCCATCGAAGTAACGAATCTCCAAAAAACATTCCAGACCAAACGCAAAGCCGCGGGTATGCGCGGCTCCGTGCGGTCGCTGTTCAAGCCTGAGTATGGTTCCGTCGAAGCGGTGCGCGGTCTCACGTTCCAAATGGAAGCGGGCGAACTGCTCGGCTTCATCGGTCCGAACGGGGCGGGCAAATCAACCACCATCAAAATGCTGACGGGCATCCTGCATCCAACAGGTGGCGAGGCGAAGGTGCTCGGTTATATCCCGTGGAAGGAGCGGCAACAACTCGCCTTTCACATCGGCACAGTCTTCGGCCAGCGCCCGCAACTCTGGTATCACCTGCCCGCCATTGACACGTTCACACTCTTCGGGAAGATCTTCGAGATGGATGACCGCGAGACGAAAAAACGGATCACCTTTCTTGCGGAAGCGTTTGAGATTCGGGATCTATTGGAGACTCCCGTACGCAAACTCTCACTCGGTCAGCGGATGAGATGCGAAGTTGCCGCCTCGCTTCTTCACCGCCCAAAACTGATCCTGCTCGACGAGCCGTCCATTGGCCTGGACGTGGTCGCCAAACAACACATCCGTGACGCGATCCGGGAAATGGCAAAACAGGAAAATGTTGGCGTGTTGCTGACGTCTCACGACGCGGGCGATCTCGAAGCCTTGTGCAGGCGCGTCATCGTCATCAATCACGGACAGATTGTTTATGAAGATAAAGTGTCGAACCTCAAGCGCAAATTTCTCACATCGAAATTAGTTGAAGTAAGATATGGCGAAGAAGTGCCAAAAACTTTCACAGTGGATGGCACGGAAGTTTTGAAAACAGGCAAACACGGAGTAAAACTGCGCTTCGATACGCGCGCGACTCCTGTTGAACAAGTGCTATCGCATCTCACTGACGCGGGCAGTGTCGTAGATATAACAATTTCGGACCCGCCGCTTGAGGAAGTGATCGCGAAGATTTATCAAACACAAGACTCGCGCTGAGCGGAGTGAGGAGCGATCTTCGCGACGAACGCAGACGAAGCGCGAGCTTGCCGAGATACCGCGCTTCGTCTGCACTCGCCTGTCGGCTCGCTCCGCTCAGCGCGAATAACAAGGAGCACCCATGCCAAAATATATTGTTACTGCAACCTCATTGAGAATTCGTTCGGGTCCTGGCACATCATACGCAATCATTGGGGCGCTTTTCAAGAATAATATCGTGCAGGGTGATGAGATCAATGGCGATTGGCTTCACGTCACCACGACGGATAATAAGGTCGGCTGGAGTCACCGAGGTTTCCTTGAACTCGTTGATGAGACGCCTACGCCCTCAACTCAGGAGTCCTATCGCGTGGACGCCACCACGCTCAACGTTCGTCAAGGACCGGGGTTGAATTATGCCGCCGTTGGATCACTGAAAAAGGGAGAAGTAGTAGAGTGCCTTACGATTTCTGGTGATAATCAATGGGCGCAGATTCGCAAGACTGGCGGCGTCACCGGCTGGAGTTCGCTCAAGTATCTGACGAAAGTCACTCCGCCACCCCCGCCAGGTCCAACCGATATAGAAATGATCGTCACCGCAGATACATTGAATATGCGGTCAGGTCCGGGAGAGGGATATTCCATTTCGGGGCAGGTTCATCGCGGCGAGGCGGTGGTTTATCTCAGCGCATCTCCCGATTGGAAATGGGTCAATGTCAAAACGAAGGAGAATGCAACAGGCTGGTGTTCGTCAAGATATTTAATGGAGAAGACTGATCTGTTTGCACCCCCCGAGGATTATCCCGCAACAGGGCTTCATCGCGCATTATCTGATACGCTTTCCATGCGGCAGGGTCCCGGTGAGAGTGAGCCTGAAACAATACCGATGAAATTCAATCGCGTCGTCAAAGTGGATTCGATCTCAGCGGATGGAAAATGGAAACACTGCACGAATTCCTGGGGAGAAACAGGCTGGTATCCCGTTGAACGGCTGGCAAAATTGGGAGATGTTGTCATTCAGCAAAGCAGGGAAGAATTCCCATGGATCCCCATCGCGTTTGTGGAGTTTGGCACCCGCGAAATCCCCGGCGTAAAACACAATCCTAGAATTGTGGAATATCTTTTCAGCACAGACCTCGCACAAAAATACAAATCCCTGCCCGATGAAACAGATTGGTGCGCGGGGTTTGTGAATTGGTGCATCGAAAAAGCGGGACTCCCATCCACGAATTCGGCAATGGTTCATCCGTGGAGAAATTGGGGTAAGGCCATTTCCCCGCTGGTCCGAGGCGCCGTTATTACCTTTCTCTGGGATGATGGCTGGGCGCACATCTCGTTTTACCTTGGGGATGTCGGCAACTACGTGATCTGCCTCGGCGGCAACCAGAGCGATGCGGTGTGGATTTCCGTTTATCACAAGAAATACGTGACGAGTTATCGTATTGTATAGAGGTGCGATGCACTGCGCCTCATACAAAAAACATGGACAGTAGGCTGTCCGACTCCACAATTAAAAGGATAGATCATGTCATCATTCCCCATTGCACCCAAACGACTGCATGAGATCACGCAACACGGTGAGACGCGCGTGGACCCTTACTTCTGGCTGCGTTATCGCGAGGATCCCGAAGTCCTGAAATATCTCAACGCGCAAATGGATTATCTCGATGAAGTAATGGGTCCCACAAAACCTTTGCAGGAGACGTTATTTTCCGAGATGAAGGGCAGGACCAAGGAAACAGATTCAAGCGTCCCTGAGAAAAGAGGCGGATATTATTATTACGAACGAACCGAAGAAGGCAGGCAATATCCCATCTTTTGCCGCAGAAAAGATTCAGTGAAAAATCCCGAGGAAATTCTGCTCGATCAAAACGCGCTGGCAGAGGGCAAAATCTTTTGCAGTGTCGGCGGAATTGTCGTCAGCCCGGATGGGAACAAACTTGCATACTCGGTGGACGTTGAAGGCAACGAGGTGTATACCACCTATATAAAAGACCTTGCAAAGAAGACGCATTATCCCGAATCGATACCCAATACTTATAGCAACGTTTATGTGCATACGGGGCTGGAATGGGCAAACGATAGCGGGACTTTGTTTTACATGACTTTGGATTCCGCGCAACGCTCATATAAACTTTATCGCCATAAAATCGGTTCTGACCCAGCGCAGGACGTGATGATCTTTCACGAAGAGGATGATAAATTTTATCTTTATTTTCACAAGACGCGCGACGATGTCTATATCATGACGGATCATCACAGCACGCTCACAACTGAAGTACGCTTCCTGCCCGCCGACCAGCCAGATGGCGAGTTGAAAGTGATTTCGCCGCGCATGCATGGAGTCGAATATTTCGCCGCGCATCATAACGGATTTTTCCTTATTGCAACCAATGAAGACGCGCAAAATCTTAAACTCATGAGGGCTTCGGTCTCCAATCTGGGCAGGGATCAATGGCAGGAGGTCGTTCCACATCGCGCGGATGTGATGATCGAATATATGGATACCTTTGAAAATCACCTTGCTCTTTACGAACGCAGGGACGGGCTGAAGCAGATTCGCATCAGCACAGCGCATGGATTAGGTGATGCGCGTTATGTGAAATTCCCCGAGCAGGATTATTATTTTGAACTCGAGTCGAACCCTGAATTTGAAACAAATATCCTGCGCTTCAAGTATTCCTCCCTCGTTACGCCCTTCTCGATCATTGACTATCACATGGACACGGGCGAATGGGAATTGAAGAAGGAGGACGAGATCCCAAGCGGATACGACAAATCGCGGTTTATTGCCGAGCGCATTTTCGCGACCGCAACAGACGGGACCTTGATACCCATCTCCATCGCGCATAAAAAAGATCTAAAAATGGATGGCAGCAACCCGACTCTTTTACATGGATATGGAGCATACGGCGCGAACCTGGACGCGGAATTTACGCCCAACCGCCTCAGCCTGCTGGAGCGCGGGTTTGTCTACGCCATCGCGCACGTCCGCGGCGGCTCGGAATTGGGCCGCGCCTGGTATGAAAACGGCAAGGTCCTGAATAAGAAAAACTCCTTTACAGATTTCATCGCCTGCGCGGAACATCTGATCAAGGAGAGGATTACATCGAAAGAGAAACTCGCTATCTATGGAGTATCGGCAGGCGGATTGCTCGTCAACGCCAGCATGGTCATGCGCCCGGATTTATTCAAAGCGGTCATCGGCAGGGTACCGTTTGTGGATGTTATCAATTCGATCAGCGATCCGAGCATCCCGCTCACCACGCTTGAATATGACGAATGGGGAAATACGGCAATCAAGGAACATTATGATTATATGAAGTCCTACTCGCCGTACGATAACATCCGCGCAACGGAATATCCCAATATCCTTTTAACGGGCGGACTCAACGATCCGCGCGTGCCTTATTGGGAGCCAGCCAAATTTGCGGCGAAACTACGCGAGCACAAAACGGATGATAACCTGCTTCTGCTCAAGACCAACTTTCACGCCGGTCACGCGGGCGCATCCGGGCGTTACGATTTTTTGAAGGATCTCGCTTTCGAATATGCGTTTTTGATTGACAGGCTGAACGGACAGTAACTGTCATTGCAAGTAAAACCACAGCGAAAAACGTCGCTGTTCAAAGTGGAAGAAACAAAACCTCAGCCACGAATTGCACGAATTTTCGCGGATTGATTTTAAAAAAATTCGTGTAAATCCGCGAAATCCGTGGCAAAAGGATTTTGAACTCCTTGTTCCTTAGTAGTCGTTCGTCAATCTCAAAAAATAATCTTCCAGGTTTTCCTGTTCGATGGCGAGACGCGTGGGCGCTGTGCCTGCGTTGACAAGGATGTGCGCGATGTCATCAGGATGTTCAATGGCATGTGGGTCGTCCATAAGGATCGCTTCATCTTTGATCGTCCATTTGTAGCCTGCGCTTTGAAGACTGATCTGCGCGGCTTCAAGATTGCGCGCCCGCACCTCGAGTCGCTTGGCGCGCAGTTGCTCGAGTTTGTCCGCATCCAGTTCTTCGATCAGGCGTCCCTTGTGGATGATGCCGATGCGCGTTGCGAGTCTATCCACCTCTGTCAGGATATGACTCGACATGAAGACCGTCACTCCCTTTTCACGCGCCAGCGACTCCAATAACTCACGGATTTCAACGACACCCGCCGGGTCGAGTCCGTTGGCGGGCTCGTCGAGGATGACCAGTTCGGGGTGATGCAATAACGCGCGCGCAAGCCCGATGCGTTGGAGATTGCCCAACGAAAGCGTACCAGCCTTACGGTCCGCATAAGAGGCGAGCGCAAGTTGATCCATGACATCGTCAACGACTTTTGGATTTTTGATCCCATGCAACCGCCGCGCGATATCCAGATTTTCACGCACGGATAATTCGGGATAGTAGGACGGACTCTCCACAAGATGCCCGACCCGCGCCCAGGGACCGCGTCCATTCGGACCGAGAGCCTGCCCCAACACTTTGACATTTCCCGCGCTCGGGCGGATCATACCCAACAGCGCGCGGATGGTCGTCGTCTTCCCCGCGCCGTTGAGACCCAGAAAACCATAGATTTCACCGACGCCCACGCGCAGGTCAATCGCATCTACCGCGCGCACGTCGCCGAAGGTTTTGGTGAGTTGATCCGTTTCGATTGCGAAGTCTATCATGCGCCAAGTTTACTATATAAAGACCTGACGGGCTTTCACCGAATCCCGATTGACCCGCGTCACAATAAAACACTTCGATAAACTCAGTGCATCGCCTGTCGGGTCCAACGAAAACCGCCCCTCGACTCTGTCTGTGAGGGGCGGGCTGTAATTGAAGACACATAAATCAGTTTTTTTATTAACTGGTAAGGACTTTTATTTTCTGCATAAGATCGTTGACGCCGAAGGGCTTAGAGAGGAAATCATTTGCCCCAGCCTCAAGGGCTTTTTCCTTGCTTTCACTGTCATCCCTGGCGCTGATGATGACAATGGGTGTATTCGCAAATTTTGGATCCTTGTGTAGAAGTTCGCAAAGTTCGAACCCGGTCAGCCCCGGCATCATTAGATCCAGTGTGATCAGGTCGGGGTTCACGGAGTTTGCCGCTTCAATTGCCTTCGTGCTGTCATTGACTGTCGTCGGCTGGTGGCCTCCCATGCTGACCAGCGCCTTCATTAATTCCGTAATGCCGACGTCGTCATCTACGATCAGGATTTTGGCATGATAATTTCTTTTGACTATCCTTGCTTTGTGAGATAACTTTATCTTACAACCAGTGATTGGATATGACAAGGTTACACCCGATCCCGATTGACCGAGATCAACGCAATCCAGAGAAGTCCGATTAACTCGCGCCACGATAAAGCCTGTCAGGTCTGACACAAACCCGCCCATTTGATCTGATCGTCTAAGCAATGGCACAACTACCTTTTGGTAGCGGGGGATTTCTTGTTCTTCGCAGACTTTTTCTTATCAGGCTTTATGCCCAGTGCCTCCGCAATTGCGTTGGATGTGTCAGTTAAAACCTCGGGACTCTTATCTTTTGGACGAATAAAGATGCCGCCTGTAAAACCGGAGGCTTCTTCGCCATCTGGGTTATGCGTACCAGGCGCAGCATATGGATACACACGCAAGACTTCCTGACGCAGTGCTTCCAGTTCCTCCTGACTGCCATCGAAAAAATCGAGATTTCCGTTACACATGGAACACTGCTTATAGCTTTCGCCGTTATTGATATCAATTACACCCCTGCCGTTGCATTCCGGGCATCTCTTCATACGTGATTCGATCAGTTCGTCCGCAAGGGCTCGGTGTGCCCCATAAGGATTCAAGCCAGTCCTTCTCACATACGTAATGCCTCACGATAAAATGTTACTTTGAAGGTAACGTTGCATCAAAAGGAA
>CAZIYY010000193.1:0-8119 GCA_964543585.1 uncultured Anaerolinea sp.
GATTGTTTCGTAGCGCATCTGCCTATTATGGCACACTTATGCAAGAGGTCTAATACTTGAAAGTGGTTTTAACTTTTTCCATATCTTGATTGTAGTCTAGCCTTTTATACAGGAAGGTTATCTAACTTTTGAGCGAATTCAACCCTTCCATCAACCTCTTGAACGCGCCTGCGGTGCGTTCGGCGGGTGTGGCATACGAGAAGCGGACCCAGTCATTGCCGAAGGGCGAGAAGAACGCGCCAGGGACAATGGCAACGACGTGATTCTCGGCGAGATATTGTCCGAGCGGCTCGCTATCAGTCCAGCCTTTGGCTTTGATAAAGTCAGCGACATTGATGAAGGCATAATATCCCTTGCCGAGAATATGTTGCATTCCACTTTCCGCGAGTAATTTCTTCAAAAAAACGCAGCCAGCGTTGAACAGGATGTCTCTTATCCATTGCCCCAAGAAGTGACGGCGCAAAGATATGCTTCAAGTTATATCATGGCTATTTGGTTATGGCGTCGGGGTTGGGAGAACAGTTTCACTCTGCGGCCAGGGGATTTCCACCGGCCCTGCGTAAGCCTCTATCCAGGCCAGATACAAGCGGGCATGAGAAGGCTCGCTACACCCTGCTTCATCCTTGATGCTGATTGATGCGATTGGGTCATACGGGCCTGACGGCGGGAAATACACTCCTATCGGCTGGAAAACGATTTTGCCTGCTTTGCAAACCCAAGCTTCGATCAGGTAACGGGGACTAGTTGGACTTTCCATATCAGCCGCTGGCACATCATAGAAAGACCACGCCACAACGACTGTATTCTCGTCCTTGCGTATCACTGATTCGATGGTTGGCCAGGAGGATGGGTCTGGGGAATATGCCCCTATCGGAAGATATTTGTCCGGATCAATCGACGCTACACTCATCACTTCTGCTTCGCTGATATCGAGATACTTTGCCTCCATCCAGCAGGGACCATTAATCATATAGGACGGGGGCGAAAAGTCCACCAGTAGCCATGTACCGTCCTCGATGCGACCCAACACATCCATAGGGTTGCCACTTTTCAGAGTAAGTCCCTTATCAAGGTATGGGTCGCCGGGACCATAGCGGCATGTGGTGCGATCGTGATTCACCACCATACCACTCAGGGCGGCATAGGTCGGAATTGCGGTCGGCGTATCGGTGGGAGATGGAGTGAACGTGGCGCTGACCGTCGGAGATGGGGATGGCGTTTGAGTTTGAGTATTTGTCTCGGTTGGCGGTGCCGAGGGCGACACAATGAACTTTATTTCGGTAGCCGTGACAACGGGTCCCGTTGCCGATTCTGGCTGTGTCTGATTCTTTTGGGAATTGCCGAAGAACAGGAAAGCCCCGATCACAACCGCGACAAATCCGCCCACCAACCATGGACGCAAACTTCCGCTGCGACTCGTAGGTTTTGCGACCGGAGCGATAATTTGCAGGTTATGTTGTGAATATGCCACACCGATTTCATCACCAAGTTTCTTGCGGATCGAAATCGCCTGGTTCAGGAAGTTTTGAGCGGATGCCAGATTCCCCATCCCAATTTCATAGGTTCCCAATTGATGCAGGACCCAGCCTTCCAACGCGAGATCTTGCAGCGAACCCGCGGCGTGCTGAATCTCCTGAAGAACTTTATGCCAGGCATCCCAGTGTCCACTCAGGGTGAGATACGGATCGATTGCACGACCCAGCGCAGCGACGTTCGCCCACTGGCCCTGCGCCGCCGTCCAAAAGAGCGAGCCGAGCAGGTTGCCCAATTCATCCTTGATGAATTCAAAATCGTTCCAGCGTGTCTTCAATTCTGCCAACAGATGACTCAACAAACGTTCGCGCTGTTTGGACAGATCCCGCCCTTGCAAGAGGATCGACTTAAGTCCCGGCATGAGGCGCAAGCGCGGACTATTGGCATGCAGCAACCCCCGTTCCTCCAATTTCTCACTGACCTCGCTGCCGCCGTATTCACTTTCCAGCCATTTACGATCCACAGAAACGCCAAATGTCGCTGCTACCTGATCCAACATATCGTGTTGATCTTCCGTCAGCAATGAAGACAATAAATGAAAAGCCCGCTCCAGGGCAGCCTTCCCTTTATTTTGCTCCTTCGGCGTGTAAGATTGCAGACGCCGCAACGCATCATCTGCACTCAGACCATCTGTTCGCATTGTATCCGCCACGATGCTTAGTGCAGCCGGCACGTTTTCCAACAGAGTTGCAATCTGGGCGAGAGTTTCCTGATCCTCGCCGTTCGTCAGGCTCGCCAGCAGATTAAGCGAATCGTCTCGGTCCAGGGGCCCAAGCGAGATGCTGTATTTACGACCTCTAGTGAGGGCACTGTTTTCCGTGGTAATCAAGATCGGGGCTTTGGAAAAAAGGTTTTGTAATTGATCCAGGTTCTTGGGGGTGAGTGTGATCGCATTGAGTAGAACCAGGGGCTGCGTGTTGCTCAGATAAGTCCGCGCAGAGGTGAGGTCCACCTTTTGATGCGGTTGGGATTCGAAGAGCGCGTCGAAGATACGCTGGATCAAATCGTCAAATTCCAATAGATTTCCTTCGTCATCGAGGGCATCCACATATACAACCCCATCTGGCTGGGACCTGGCAGATGCGCTGTTCGCCGCTTCTTTTATCAGGCTGGTTTTTCCAATACCGTCCATGCCACAAATGATGACAGCCTTACTCTCAGCGATCCAATCTTCAACCTGCTTCAATTCGCGTTTGCGCCCCACAAACCCCTCTGGCTCGGCAGGGGGCTTAGGGGACAAGTTTCGTTTCTGCGTGTACAACGCCTCCTGGCGGACGATTGTTCCGTTATTGGTATGGACTACGAAGTTATTGTCGCCATTAAAAATACTACCCGCGACATTGCCATTCACGACAACAGAAGGTGCAACGGACTGGTCAGCGTTCATAGATCAATGCTTTTTCGTTTTGGTATCCGGGGAGGAGTTGATATTTACCGTGCCGCTATTATCTCTCATGGTAATTGCGTTGTTCCCCAGCACAATATTCCCTTGAACATCTCCATGAATGGCAACTCCGCCATCTCCGGCGCTCACGCTGATCCCTTGACTCTCTTTGCCCTTCGCCAGCAACCCGGACAATTCAGCAACGATGACCGGATCTTGCAACAGCTTTTTCAACTCCTTTCGGAATGCTGCCTGATTATCTTCATCCTTGGCATCCGAAGCCATGTCGTTGGCCGCCACCTCTGCGGCCGGCTTTCCCTGGAATTTTTCGAGCACGTAGCTCCATACTTTGTTCACTCCCTCCGGGAGGTGTTCAACCGCCTGCTCCGCAAGCCCCTGGCCTGCCTTAAGGAGGTAGGGAGCAAGAAACGAAGTCGCACTGGCTGCAAGTGTCACTGGATTCATTTTTAGTCTCCTATTGAGTGATAACAGATGGGATTAGTCTAATACCTCAACAAATTAAAGTTGTAGGTAAATACAGCTGAAATGCACTGCTTTAACCCACGAACTTATGGGTGTTAGTGTACTAGTATACAGAAAAACGCCCGCCAATACAAGCAAATTCTTCGATGATTCTGTTCGGTGAGGAGCGGTCGCAGGTCTTCATTAAGCAGATTCCATTCCTGCTTGAAGCCGTTGAGTCCGCCTTGCGGTTTTTCCTTGACGGCTTGTTCGGTTGCTAAGAGATATTTGTCGGCGAATTGTTGAGGGAACATAAGTTTTAACCAGAGATCAACAGGAATAAACAAAGATAAAAGTATTGAACCGCGAAGAGCGCAAAGGTCGCTAAGATTCCTTTTTGGGTTTTCTTCGCTTTCTTAGTGAGCTTGGCGGTTAGGCTTTGAGGGAATTCAATCCCTCCACCAACCTCCTGAACGCGCCTTCGGTTCGTTCGGCGGGTGTGGCATAGGAGAAGCGAATCCATTCGCCGCCGAAGGGCGAGAAGAACGCGCCGGGGACAATCGCAACGCCGTGATTCTCGGCGAGATATTGTCCGAGTGGTTCGCTGTCGTTCCAGCCTTTTGCCTTGATAAAGTCAGCGACGTTGATGAAGGCGTAGTAGCCCTTGCCGATTATGTGCTGAAATTCATTTCTCAGCAACAGGGCTTTCAAAACTATACGGCTCGCATTGGTAGGTTCTATGATTGTTTTTGCCGCTTCATCGAATCCCATTTCGTATGAAGCCATCGCAACAGCTAATGAAAAGAAGGAGGGAATGACTCCATGCGAAGCACGCGCCAGAATGAATTTGACAACAGCTTCATCCGCGATCAAATGGCAGTTGCGAATGTTGGAGCCGCCTAGTGATTTTGTAATCCCATCGAGGAACATGATCCGCTTGCGTTCTTCAGGGGTGAAGAACTTGAGGAAGGAATTCAAGTCCATTGGGGATTCGTCGGTCACGTAGTGATACATCCAATCGAAGAGCACGAACGCCACGCCCGCTTCCAAGGCGGCTTTGGCGAGTGAGACTTGTTTCTCAACAGCGATGGTCATACCTGTGGGATTATCGGGATTAGTGATAACCAGACCTGCGATCTTGCGTCCTTTTGATTCGGCAAACTTCACGCTTTCACGAATCGCTTCTTCGGAATATGCCCAGCCTTCTGCGGGATCGCCTGGAGCCCACAAAACATTTGCGCCCACGCCGTACGGTCCCCAGTTGTATGAAATCCATGGGACACGCGAGACCATGATGAGGTCACCCTGGCGTCCATATCCCAATGCCAGCATGGCTTGATATGCCTTGACCAGCGCGTCGCGCCCGCCCGCGGTGGCGAGTACGTTGGCAGGTCCCCAACCTGAGGATGAATCCAATTTCCAATATTGCTCAATGACCGCCTTGCGATAAGCTTCGGTACCGAAAGGCATATCATACGAAGTCCCGTGCTCGATTTGAAGTTGTGAGGCACGTTCGAGAATCGCTTTGGGAGTTCCAGGCAGGGACGCTCCACCGTCGCCTTGTGAAGCGTCAAATATTTTTGTATCAGGATTTTTTTCCTGATACACCTTCAACGATTTGTTGATGAGGAACATGCGCGAGGGCGGAATGTCCACGAGTTGCCGCAAATGATCGCTCACAGGAATGAGATTCTTTTCGTCAACGGCGAAGACGGGCGTGGTGTTGGAAATGGACATGGTATTCTCCAGAATTTGGCGATTTGTGAACCGCGAAGCCTGCTAAGAACGCGAAGATTTATTTTTTTCGCGGTCTTGGCGCTCTTGGCGGTAAAAAAGATAAAAATAACGCCCCGACATTCGGGGCGTTTGGCTTTTCTAGTTACGATGAGTGGACTTCTTTATGTTCACCTGATAACCGCCAACGTCCCGTCACTGAAAGAGTGACAGTATTATCGTTAGCGTTATTGTCAAGAACGAACTGGCGAAACATTGGGCGCAAGGATACCACCGCGGGAAAGGTAAGTCAAGAAATTAAGCGCGTAACAATACTCCGATACGAACAAAATCTTTCAGCGTTATCCTTTCGGCATTCATTCCTGCAGCCTTCGACTCAACCTCCAGCGGGATGACGGCATCCGTCCATTCGACCGCAAGATAAGATTTCAACTCATCCATTGATTCGGCATGTATGATGAAATCGTATTCGCCGCCATCCTGGAATCGAAATAATTTTCTGTCGATTGCCTGTTCCATCGCCCAGGCTGCTTGACGATATTCGATAAAATCATCCGCCTCTTGAATATGACCGAGCAATTGCGATTGCGGACCTTTATACCCCCAAAACTCCGCAGGGATTCCCCTTGGGCGCAAGTCAAGCAGGACTCCGTTGGGCGGAAGCAGATCGTGAATAAGCACCCGGGCATGGACCATGCCCGCGGGTTCCATACATCAGAGCGACCAGGCTAATATCGCAATATCAAATTTCTCCTTGCTGTGTGCGGCAAATGATTCGAGACCGATATTTGAGAATTTCACATGCTCGAATTCATCTGAATGTTTTGCAAGCGCCTTACTTATCCTGACCGCGTCGAGGTCAATCGCAATGACGCGCGCGGCGCGTTCGGCATAACGCCATGTCAGGCGGCCATCGCCGCAGCCAATCTCCAAAACTGACCTGCCCGCAAAATCATGATAAAGCCCAAAGAGGGCGCGGGTTTCGTTACCTTCAGGGTCGAGCAGGGTGGGCATAAGACAATTATAAATCCAATCCAAAGCGCCCGAAGGTCTCAAGACCATCAGGCGCTCTCACTATCCAACTATCTCACTACTGACCTAAACCGCCACACTCCTTGCCTCTCCTGCTCCCCTGGGGAGGACACGACCTCACTTCCTCATCAACGCGACTTTATACGGATATAAAGTCGCCCGCATCACCCCTCCAGCGACGGCTGGATCATTCTCCATGATCTTGCGCGCAGCTGATTCATCCTCCGCTTCGAAGATCGCGATCCCGAATGTGGATTCATCGCTGTTCTGAGTCCTGCCGACGAGGATCATCACGCCTCTATCGGTCAGGTCGCTAAGGTATGCGAAATGACGCGAGACTGTCTCCGCTTCTTCAGGAGTCGCTCCATGGGTCACCATGCCGAGGCGGGCAGGCTTGAGAAAGTACAGGAATTGATTCAAGTTGTCATCTCCATCATTTAACATCGTGTTCTTTCAGCTGCGCAATAACTCTGTCAATTTGCTTATGATGAAAGACCTCGTGTCCGCCATAGCCTTCGAACCATTCAATACTGTTCATCGCTTCCAAGCCGCCGACGTGAGTGAGATCCGTATTTCCGTCCGAGGGCCACGACTCAATCATTCTGCGCGTCATGGTTCGTGCGCGTGTAAACCAAAACTCTATCACTTCTTTCCTGACTCCGTTAAATGGAGGCGGCGGGATGAACGTCACCTCCTCAGGCGGCTTGACTCCCTCCAATAAAGGCCGCGCGATCTGTTCGCGGAGGTAGTGTTCATCCAATGCAATATGATGGAAAATTTCCCCGAGCGACCACTCATTCTCAGGCGGATGCCAATCAAGCTGGGATTGGGTCAATGACTCAAATCGCTTCAGTGTTTCTGCCCGAATCTTTTCGAGACCATTTAGAACATCCTGTGTCTCACTCATATTCCTGATCATCCTTTCTCAACATATGCTTTGAAGCGGCCCATCAATTCATTGCAACCATAGTCATATCCATCGCGCTGTTGATCGCCATCCGGCAGGCGTTCAAAACCCTCCTGGGTGAAGGTCATGGATGTGCATCCATTTTCATCGGGCTGAAATTCAATGCGGATCAATGTGTTGACACCGCCCCAGCCGCACTCAGTCCAGGTATATGCAAGGCGAAGAGGCGGCAGCCATTCGACGATTGTCCCGATCAGGAAGCCGCCTCCGTTTTCGTCCCACTTCTCGATATATCTCCCGCCCAGTTTGGGTTCCATATACAAGCCAAAGATACGGTCATGGTCGTTGTAATAGGGCTTCGTCCACCACTGGTTCATTTCTTCCACCCATGCCTGAAAAACCCGTTCTGGCTTGGCGGCAATGGTGATCCTTCGCTCAACTTTCTTTGTCATTTTGAGCCTCCTATTTGCGGTTTGATTCGACATAATTCTTGAATGATTGCAGTTGTTCATCCCAGAACGCCTGATACCGGCCTACCCAGTCTGAAACATCCTTCAATGGCGCGGCGTTCAATGTGTAAATTCGTTCGCGTCCCTGTTTTCTGATCAGGACAAGTTTCGAGCGGCGCAGGACAGCCAGGTGCTTCGAAACCGCGGGGCGGCTGATCCTGCCAAAACTCAGGGCAATTGCGCCTGCGGTCAAACTTTTCTGGGAAAGCAGGTCAAGGATCTGGCGGCGTGTCGAATCAGAAATTGCATAGTATGAGGGAAGGTTCTTCATATGTAACCATATGGTTACATATTTTTGGAAATTTGTCAAGTCGCAACTCTCCACCACCCTGTGCCCCAAAAATGTCGTGGTAGTTAAATTGGAAAAAAGATCGTAAGAGAGTTCAAAATAAAATCAACTCGCCCTGAGCAAATAATATCTGCACAGGGGCGAGTTGTGTTTTTTGTCCGCCACGCATTCTCCATTCTACATACACTTTAGTTTCCGCTAACTGGAATGGATAAAAAAGGGGTAATGGTGTAAAGCGTGGTAATCTTGTTTTGCGAACAAATTCCACA
>CAZIYY010000194.1:0-8074 GCA_964543585.1 uncultured Anaerolinea sp.
GGGGTTTTATTTCAGCAATGAGGGAATCTCTTCCGGATGCTTCGCAACCTTCACTCCGGCAGCCTCCAGCGCTCTCACCTTATCCGCCGCTGAACCCGCGCCGCCTTCGATGATCGCGCCAGCATGTCCCATCCGCTTTCCGGGAGGAGCGGAGGAGCCTGCGATGAATGAGACCACCGGCTTTGTCATTTTCGATGCGATAAACTCTGCGGCTTTGTCTTCATCTGTGCCGCCAATCTCGCCAATCAACACGACTTTTTCAGTATGGGGATCATGCTCGAACATTTCAAGCACATCAATGAAGTTTGTTCCATTGACAGGGTCGCCTCCGATGCCCACGCAAGTGGACGCGCCCATCCCAACTTGTTTGAGTGCGTACAACACTTCGTAGGTCAAGGTGCCGGAGCGTGAGACAACCCCGACACCTCCCGGGATCGCGATGTTGCCGGGAATAATTCCGACTTTCGATTCGCCGGGGGTCAACATGCCCGGGCAGTTGGGCCCGATTAGGCGCGCTTTCTTTTGATCGAGATAATTCCGCACGCGCATCATATCCTGAACGGCGACGCCCTCAGTAATGCACACGATCAACGGAACGCCCGCGTCCGCGGCTTCGAACATGGCGTCCGGTGCGAAGCGCGCAGGGACGAAAATCACGGCACAGTTCGCGCCGGTCGCGTCCGCCGCGAGTTTGACCGAGTCAAACACAGGGATCTTTCCCTCAAGCACCCATTCGCCGCCTTTGCCCGGAGTCACACCGGCGACAACATTGGTTCCATATGCCACCATTTGAGTTGTGTGAAAGAGTCCTTCGTTGCCGGTAATGCCTTGAACGATGAGGCGTGTGTTTTTGTTGATTAAGATGCTCATCTAATTTTCCTTGTGAGACCTGTCAGGTCTTAAGTTCTACTTCGCCGCCGCGACTGCCTTCTTTGCCGCATCTGCCAAAGTTTCTGCTGTAATCATGTTCGCGTTCTCGAGCAGTTTGCGTCCCTCCTCCGCATTTGTACCAACGAGACGGACAACCATCGGCACCTTCGGTTTTACTTCATCCATTGCAGTGAGAATGCCGCGCGCCACTTCGTCACAGCGTGTGATGCCGCCGAAGATATTAATCAGAACTGCTTTTACATTTGCGTCAGATACGATAATGCGCATCGCGGCCGCGACTTTATCTGCCCCCGCGCCGCCGCCGATATCCAGGAAGTTGGCTGGTTCGCCGCCAAACAACTTGACAATGTCCATGCTGGTCATCGCGAGTCCCGCGCCGTTGACCATGCACCCGATGTTGCCATCCAGTTTAATAAAGGAAAGCCCATACCTGCGCGCTTCGGTCTCGGCGGGAACCTCTTCATCTACATCCCGGATTTCGGCCAGCTCTGCATGTCGGAACAAGGCGTTATCGTCAATCATCATCTTGCCATCCAGCGCAACAAGATGGTTATCTTTTGTAATCACCAATGGATTAATCTCTGCCAGTGTCGCGTCCGTGTCGAGATATGCCTGCCATAAACCGGACGCGATTCTTCCAAAGTCCCGCCAGAGTTCGCGCGGCAGATCAATGGAAGCGGCAATATCGCGCGCCTGATAATCGCGCAGACCAAGCAGCGGGTCAATATGCACCTTTACAATCTTTTCGGGCGCGGTCGCCGCGACATCTTCGATATCCACACCGCCTGCGGCGGATGCGATCATCACAGGCTTCTTTGCGGCGCGGTCGTTTGTGATGGCAAAATAAATTTCGTGCTCGATCGCGGCGGCTTCATCCACCAGCACCTTGCGGACGGGCAAGCCCTTGATTTCCATCGTGAGAATTTGTTGGGCGAATTGCTCGGCTTCATCGGAAGTCCTGGCAACCCTCACGCCTCCCGCCTTGCCGCGCCCGCCCACAAGCACCTGCGATTTAATAACAACGCGGCCCCCCAGTTCTTCGGCGATATGTTTCGCCTCTGCTGCGGTGGCCGCTACCCGTCCCTTGGGGATCGGGATTCCATACTTTGCGAAAATTGTTTTGGATTGATATTCGTGGAGTTTCATTTTACCCTTTGAAGTCCTGCGAAATGGTAAGCACGGGCATTATACCACCCTCGATTTCTCCCGCTCTATTTTATGGTATCCTCCAAACTCCGCTATGAAATATTTACTCCGAATACGAATTTTCCTCAAGCCATATTTCTGGCAAATACTGGCGACACTGCTCATGCTGTTGATCCTCACCGGACTCAACCTCATCGTCCCGCGCATCATTCAGACCGTGATTGACGATGGACTCTTGCGCGGTCAAGTCAGCCATATCATCCGCTCTGCGCTTCTTCTTCTTGGACTTGGGCTTGGTTCTGCGATATTGAGTCTGGGTAATCGCTATGGCTCCGAGTGGATCGCGTCGCGCGTGGGCTATGATCTGCGAAATCGGATGTATGACCATATCCAGCATTTGCCGTTCACGTATCACGATCATGTCCAAAGCGGACAACTCATTTCGCGTTGTATCGAAGATGTGCGTTCCATTGAACGGTTTGCAGGCGGCGCGGTCGCTGACCTGGTTCGATTCGTTCTGCTCACGGTGGGGGTTCTTTATTTTATGCTTTCCGCGAATCCAATGCTTGCAGTCATCGCGTTATTACCAATGCTTCCGCTTATCCTGATGACGTCCATCTTTGGGACAAAGGTCGGCGGACTGTTCTTCGCTGTGGATAACGCTGTGGGCGATGTATCCAACCGATTACAGGAAAATGTTGTGGGAGTGCAGGTTGTCCGCGCTTTTGCGCGCGAAGAGTATGAGACCAAACGCTTCACGGATGCAAATAAAGTCGTCTTCAAGACTTGGGTCAAAGTGATTGATGAGTGGGCCAAGATCATGCCGACCACGAACTGGTTGACGGCCGTCAGCATCATCCTGATTCTTTGGTTCGGCGGACAGATGGTGATGGAGGGAACGCTAACCATCGGTGCGATTGTCGCATTCAACGCGTATATCTTGATGTTGGCGGAACCCGCGCAACAGTTGACAGGACTCGTCAACGCGGGTGGTGAAGCCGTGGCGGGCGCGCAACGTGTCTTTGAAGTGCTGGATGTTGAACCCGCGATTCAATCCTCTGCGGATGCCGTGAGGCTGGATTTGTTACGCGGTGAAGTCGAGTTCCGCGATGTTGGGTTGAAATACAAAGATGAGAAAACAGCCTCCTTAAACGGGATCAGTTTGCGGGTCGAACCGAATCGCATCGTCGCATTGATCGGGCCAACAGGTTCGGGAAAAACGTCGTTCGTGAATCTCATCCCGCGCTTTTATGATGTCACGGAAGGATTCGTGCTGGTGGATGGGGTGGATGTCCGTGAAATGGATTTGGTTTCACTGCGAAAACAGATTGGCATTGTGTTGCAGACTTCGCTGTTGTTCTCGGATACGATCAAAGCCAACATCGCGTATGGCCGTCCCGACGCGACGATGAATGAGATCATTGCCGCCGCGAAAGCTGCACAGGCGCATGAGTTTATCGGAGGCTTTACGCATGGATACGATACGATTGTCGGCGAGCGCGGCGTGACCCTTTCAGGCGGACAGCGCCAGCGCGTTGCAATTGCGCGTGCCTTGTTGATGAACCCCCGCATTTTGATTTTGGATGATTCGACTTCATCCGTTGATACACAAACAGAGAAACTCATTCAAGCCGCGCTAGATACGTTGATGGAAGGCCGCACAACGTTTGTGATCGCTCATCGTTTATCCACTGTCCGCCGCGCGGACATGATTGTTGTTATGGATAAAGGTCAGATCGTCGAGCGCGGCACACATGCTGAGTTGCTCAGAGCTGGCGGATTGTATAAAGAAATCCACGATTTGCAGTTGGTCGATCACGCAAAGTTCGCGGAAGAAATGGAAGAGTTGCAAGATGACTATCGCGCTGAGCGGAGCCATGAACCCGAAGGGTGAGTGGCGCAGACGAAGCGCAAGCCGCACACCAAATTCAAATTTATGCCATACGCGATTCACATCCTCAAATGCTCCGATGGCACGTACTACACAGGTCTCACAAAAGACTTGGAAGCCCGCTTTCATGAACATCAAACAGGCGCGAATCCTGAGTCGTATACATTTGGTCGTCGCCCAGTAAAACTTGTATGGAGCATAATTACCGAATCTTATCAAGAGGCCTTTCAATGGGAGCATCAAATCAAAGGCTGGAGCCGTGCCAAGAAGGAGTCCCTCATCCGTGGCGATATCGAAGGAATTCACAAGATTGTGAAAAGCGAGAGAAAACGACGAGGAGAAATTAAAAGGAAAAACTCGCGCTGAACGGAACGAGTAGCATTCTTTGCGACGAGTGGAGACGAAGCGCAGATTCCATGATAACTCTAAATTATCTGCAACCCGCGCTTCGTCTGCGGGACAGAAAACCACTGTCCCTCCGCTCAGCGCGATAAACATAATATATGACAACCAAAATCATCCCTCCCGCATTTATCACCCAATCAGAAGAAGCCTATGATAAGGGTTACGACCCCAAAGTTGCGCGCGGGCTTTTGCGCTTCTTGAAACCATACGCGGGGCGAATGTTCTTCGCGCTGATCCTTATGATCATCGTAACTGCTTCGGCGGTATCCTGGCCCTACTTTGTCAAACTTGCAATTGACGAAGGCATCACAAAGAATGATCCTGTTGCGCTAAAGAATATCGCTCTGTCATTTCTGGCTGTTTCGATCATTCAACTCGTGACGAACTTCTTCCGTGTGCGAATTATGTCGCGCGTTGGACAGCATATCCTTTACGACGTCCGCATGGCGATGTTTGAACATTTGCAAAAACTCTCGCTGAGTTTTTACAATCATTACAGCGTGGGGCGAGTCATCACACGCGTGATCAACGATGTGGGCACTTTGCGCGAGTTCATCACCTGGGCGGTGCTGGCGATTGTCCGCAATTTGCTTGCGATTCTCGGAACGTTGATTGCGATGCTTACGCTGAATTTACGTCTTTCACTGCTTACCTTCTCGGTTCTGCCTTTTATGATTTGGGCAACGATCGCATTTCGTAAAGCCGCGCAGGGTAATTATCGCAAAGTGCGCGCGGCGGTCTCATGGACAAACTCCGTGCTCGCGGAGAACGTCAATGGTGTACGCGTCGTCCAGGCATTTTCGCGGCAGGAACATAATCATCATAACTTCAAGGATTATGTCAATCGTTATTATCTCGAAACGAGTCTTGATGCGGCGAAGGTGGCCTCGCTTTTCACGCCAATTGTGGATGTGCTTGGTGCGGTGGCAACGGCTGTTGTTGTGTATGTGGGCGGCAGGGCGGTGTTGGGTGAAGAGATCACGGCGGGTGTGTTGATTGCGTTTGTTTTATATATTGACCGCCTCTTTGATCCCATTCGAGATTTGAGTCGCCGCTTCGATACGCTTCAATCCACGATGGCGGGCGGTGAAAGAATTTTGGAACTGCTCCATACGCCCGTCGAAGTTCGGGATGCAGAAGACGCGCGGGAAATGATAGCAATCGTTGGCGACGTCCGATTCGAGAATGTGTCCTTCCATTATTCCGATGACCCGACGTTGGTCTTGAATGGAATCAATTTACATGCGGATACTGGGCAGACAGTCGCTCTGGTGGGGGAGACGGGCGCGGGCAAGACGACTATCGTCAAATTGCTGACACGCTTCCATGACCCGACTGCGGGCTGTGTGAGCGTGGATGGCGTTGACCTGCGGACGGTGACTCAGGGTTCGCTTCGTAGACAGATGGGCATGGTTTTGCAAGACCCATTTTTGTTCAATGGGAGCGTGAAGGAAAATATTTTGTTTGGGCGTTTGGGCGCGAGCGATGAAGATGTGATCGCCGCAGCGAAGGCTGTGGGCGCGCATGATTTTATTATGGCGCTGCGAAATGGATATGAGACTTCAGTAGAAGAAGGCGGCGCGCTGTTGAGTGTGGGACAACGTCAGTTGATATCGTTCGCGCGCGCTCTGCTTGCCGACCCGCGTATCTTGATTTTAGATGAAGCCACATCTTCGGTAGATATGCAGACCGAACAGATCATTCAACGCGCGCTTGCAACTCTCTTGAAAGGACGCACATCCTTTGTCATCGCACATCGCCTTTCAACGATCACGAACGCGGATAAGATCGTGGTCGTTCACGATGGGCAGATCATCGAGCAGGGAACACATATCGAACTCCTGGCGAATCAGGGAATGTATTATGAATTGTATCGGACAGGGTTTCAAGAATAGTTATTTCGTAGTTCCTGATCCAAGGAACTATATGTGGTGGATTGATAATAACGCTAAGCAAACTTCTTGACTCTCCCTACCTCAAATGATAAACTCACGCCATCTTATTCTTGAAAGGAGGCACGTGTAAATGAAAACCATCTTGTTCTGCACCTATGTTGTATTGAGCGCGCCTCCTGAAGGTGAACTGTAATCACGGATTAGTCCGTTTCGATTGACTTGCCACCGCAGGCGCATCTCGCCCCGCGGTTTTTTATTTAAGTGCAGACTTGATGAGTTTCCGCTGGGGAAAAGAAGAATATGATCAACTTTTCTGTTTGAGGAAAATTTTATGAATTCTCGAAGCAAGAAATTCCTGTCTTATTACAAACCATATCTGGGATTGTTTTTTGCAGACCTGGTTTGTGCATTTGTTGTATCGGCAACTACACTGTTGCTCCCATTATGTGCGAGCTACATCACCAAAAATGTATTAGCAGGCAATATACCTAATGCGCTCAACCAAATCTATGGAATGGGCGCTGTCATGCTTGCGTTGATCCTCGTTCATACAGTCTGTAACATGTTTGTCGCCTACCAGGGGCATATGATGGGGGCTATGATGGAACGCGATATGCGGAGTGAACTATTTGAGCATTATCAAAAACTGTCGTTTGGTTTTTATGATGAGCAAAAAACGGGTCAGTTAATGACACGGATCGCCAATGATTCTTTCGATCTGTCCGAGTTGTTTCATCATGGTCCTGAAGATATTGTCATTTCGTTGTTGAACTTTGTAGGCGCGTTCATCATCTTGTTCACTATCAATGTCAAGCTTGCCTTGATCGTCTTTCTCTTTTTGCCAATCATGACTGTATACGCTATCCATTTCAATAAGAAAATGAAGATCGCGTTAAGAAGGAGCCACGATAGAATCGGCGATATCAACGCGCAGGTTGAAGATACACTTTCAGGCATCAGGGTTGTAAAGTCATTTACAAACGAAGAGATTGAAAGAAGGAAATTTGCATACGAAAACAACCGTTTCCTTGACAGCAGAAGAGACGGCTACCGCAGTGAGACATATTTTTATGAAGGGCTGATTGGGTTCACGCAACTCATGACCGTTGCCGTTATTGTCTTTGGTGGCGCCAGTATTGTCGTAGATGTATCCCTAGATTTGCCCGACTTAATAACATTTTTACTGTGTGTTGGCATTCTCATTGAGCCGATCCAAAGATTCGGTAACTTCACCAGACTCTATCAGGGGGGAATTGCCGGGTTTGAGCGATTTATGGAAGTTTTGGAGGTGGAGCCAGATATCCAGGACGCGGCTGATGCAATTGAACTCACGCATGTTTGGGGAAACGTGGAATTTAAAGATGTAAGCTTCAAATACAAAGAGGGCCATGGCCATGGCCTAAAGAACATATCTCTGGATATCAAAGTCGGCGAATATGTTGCATTAGTGGGGCATTCAGGCGTTGGTAAGACAACATTATGCTCTTTAATTCCTCGGTTTTATGAAATCAACGAGGGGAAAATACTGCTCGATGGCAGGGACATCAGAGATGTTAGTTTGCGCTCATTAAGGAGGAATATAGGGATTGTCCAGCAGGATGTATATTTGTTTGCCGGGACCGTCGCAGACAATATCCGCTACGGTAAAATTGATGCTAGTAGAGAGGAGATTGTGGAGGCAGCCAAAAAGGCGAATGCCCATGATTTTATTATGGAGTTGCCGGATGGGTATGATACCGATATTGGTCAACGCGGCGTAAAATTATCAGGAGGGCAAAAGCAAAGGTTAAGTATTGCGCGCGTTTTCTTGAAAAATCCACCCGTTATAATTTTTGATGAAGCGACG
>CAZIYY010000195.1:0-8035 GCA_964543585.1 uncultured Anaerolinea sp.
GAAAAGGGTAAATTTTTAAAGAGCAATTAGTGATACAACTGTCAGAGCAACAACACCAAAATGACTGTCACCGAATTATTTTACACCTTTCAAGAAAGCCAAATCCCCAAAGAACGTCCAGAAGTTTCCCAATATTTGTGTCTTCAAGCCGGGCGCGCCGAAGATTTCAGGGAGACGCCCGTCAATGTTATCGTTGGCTTCCTCGAATTTATGCAGGAAAGGTCCGAGCATTTTTCCATACCATGTGACAGGCTTGCCGAAGTCAATAATGTGCAATTGACCGCCGGGCCTCAAGACGCGATACACCTCGCGCGCGGTCTTTTCCTTATCGGGCGTTTTCAAGTGATGGATCATGATGCTGGAAAGCACCCGGTCGAGCGACGCGTCGGGGTAGGGGAGGTCGTTGGTAAAGCCGATATCAAATTTGACATTCAAATTCGCCTGGTTCTTCTTATAATTCGCGACTTTCAACATGTCTGCGTCTGCATCCAGACCAGACACTTCCGCGCTTGGCTGTGCCTGCTTCGCCATCATCGCCAACGTGCCGGTGCCACAGCCCAGATCCAAAACATGTTGCCCCGGCTGAATACCCGCCTGTTCGATCAATTGGGATTTGTAGCGTACATCCCCCACGATATATTTTTGAATGAGGTCGTAAAAGGGCGTCAAAAACCTGTAACTCAGCGCGGGAATGTATTCTTCATTTGTCGTTGACATGGAACCAACTCTCCGTTTGATTAACTGATTGTACCAAATTCCCCTTATTGTAACCGATTTCACAAACCAGGCAATGGATTTATTTCCAGGTCTTTTATCTCCAGCCACGCCTCTTCATTTTGCAAAACGCCCATTGCGATTTTCCCCTCAGGTGTGAACGCCGCGTATTGATTATCAATCCAGATGACCATTCCCAACGGCGGATTCGGACTCACGCGCGACTCAAACACTGGAACATTATCCACATCAAATGACACTCGCGTCTCGCGCCACTCGAGCCTGTACTCGTGCCATTGAGCTGGATCCACGTTTTGACTCGGGAGTCCAACAGCTTGCTGTTGGATGTTGTGGGAGCTGGCTCCTATACCCCATAGTTGCACTTCATCCTCCTCAATGACTCTTGCTAACATCCGACGCGTCAACTTACGTGAGAAGGGCAGGGCAAGCCCCGCAAGAATCAACAATGGATGAAACTTCGGCGAGCGGAATGTTTGCGCGAGAAAACCATTCGCGGCCTCGAGCCTCGCTGGTCGAGTAGAGCGAGTGTTATTCTCGCTCGTATCGAGATCAAGAGGCGAAGTCGAGACATCTTTAAACGATAAATAACTTTCCTTCGACGCGCCAAAAAACCAGACTGCATTCGGCAAGGCGGGCAATCGAAATGGATTCCCCCCAAAGCCAAGCGACAACCCAAACGGATCATTCCATAATCCGAACCCCCAAGTTCCAGCGATGGAGTCGCTTGAGGGGCGTGCTGACAAGCTGAGGCTGAGAGGGAAACGAAGGGGGAATCTACTTCTTGGGCTTTGCGTATAGTCATCAAGTTGCGCGAATCTGTATTTATCTGCTTTTCCAGAAGGAATAGATAAACGATATGCGGAGCCGCGCGAAATTTCTTCCACGCGAGCATCAGGCGTGCAGCGCGGAGTTAACCTCGTGTAAGCCATTTTCGCCCAAGCGTGAAAAGACCAATGGCAACCCAAACCGCGTTGAGACCCGTTGTGGCATAGGCTTTGAGATAGAGCGAGTACGCGACGAGCAGAACCCCCGCAAAGATGTTTAAGCCCTGATAGAGAATTGAATCGCCCTCAGCCTTTTTCAATGAGACGAGCAGGTATGCAACCAGATATATGATTGTGCCAAGCCAGCCGAGGGCCTCAATGAGAAAGTTCGGGGACATGATAATTAGGTGTATTCTCCAACCCTCTCCAACACCTTATACGGATCAAACGCGTCGCGCAGACCGTCGCCGATGTAGTTGACGGAGATAATGCTGATGAAGATCATCAAGCCAGGGAAGATCGCCAGCCAGGGATATTTGATGAAGTGGTCTTGAGCCGTGCTGATGAGGTTTCCCCATGAGGGTGTTGGCTGTTGAATGCCAAAGCCAAGAAAACTCAAGCCTGATTCTTGAATGATGGCATAACCAAGTTGGAGTGTAGCTTCGACGATGACCACGCCAATGCCGTTTGGCAAAATATGACCGAGAATAATTCTTCGATCTGATGAACCAAGGGCGCGCGCGGCAGAAACGTAATCCAGTTCACGCAGGGTGAGGAAAGCAGCGCGCACGAGGCGCGCGAAGGTCATCCATGAGAGGATGCCGATCACGAGGCTGATGGTCAACACGCTGTTGCGTTGGAAGATGGGGAGTTCCACCTCTCGCAACATTGCAGCGAGTAGAATCAAAACAAGAAACGATGGAAGCGATAGAAACGCATCGGTGAGGCGCATGAGCATGGAATCGAGCGTCCCGCCGTAGTAGCCTGCCAACGCGCCGATGGGAACCCCGATAAGAAGCGAAATGGCAACTGCGATGCCGCCGACTGCGAGTGATATTCGTCCGCCGTAGAGGATGCGAGTGAAGAGGTCGCGTCCAAGCGCGTCTGTGCCGAGCCAGTGCGTAGCAGAGGGTGCGTTGAATTTTTCAGGGAGGTTCGATGCTTCGGGGTCATAAGTGGAAAGTGGCGCCAGGATAATCATAATGACTAAAATACCAAAAATGATTACACCGGCAATCGCGCCGCGATGACGCTTGAATCTTTTCCAGACGTTTTGGGCGAGATCAACGGGTTGGGCGGCTTCGATGGAGTCGTAGGTGGTCATGTTAGTCGCATCTCGCGCTCCCGAAAGAGCATCGGGACGATGTGAGTGGAGCGAGCCGATAGGGGAGCGTAGTCGAAGAGCAAGTTTGCATAGCAATCACGCTTCGACTACATGCCGACGAGTACGGCACTCCGCTCGGCGCGATTGGTTTACTCATACCTCACGCGCGGATCGAGGAAGGCGTAGAGAATGTCTGCAATCAGGTTGCATAGGATGATGAATGCCGCGCCGATGATGAGGACTGCCATGAGCAATGGATAGTCGCGTTCGACGGCGGCTTGATAATATAAACGTCCCATGCCGGGCCAGGAGAATATCGTTTCGATGAGAACTGCGCCTGTGAAAATGTATGGCAGGTCGAGCGCGAGCAGAGTTACGATGGGAATCATCGCGTTCTTTAGAGCGTGTTTGAAGATCACCCTTCGTTCAGGTAAGCCACGCGCTCTTGCAGATTTCATATAGTTCAACGGGAGGATTTCAAGAAGGCTCGAGCGGAGGAAACGCGAGTACCACGCGATCCAGCCCAAGGTCCCGGTAAGAACCGGGAGAACCAAATGGGAGAGTCGGTCCGAGAGTGAGAATCTGCTATCGAGGGAGGACATGCCTCCGGGTGGGAGCAGGGGTTCTCCTGTCACAGGATTTTTTAACCACGCGTAAAAGATGATGATGAGGAGCAGCCCAAGCCAGAATTCAGGGATGGCTTGACCCGCGAAGGAAAATGTGGTCGCGAAGAAGTCGAAGATGGAATATTGTTTGACGGCAGAATAGATGCCGATGGGGATAGCGATGGCGAGCGCGGTGAGCATGGTGATGCCCATGAGCGTGATGGTGTTTGGCAGCCGCAAGCCGATTTCTTGAAGGACGGGCTCGCGCGTGCGATAGGAAAATCCGAAGTCGCCGCGCAGGATGCCTTTGCGCGAGCCGGGTTCATCTTGGATGCCGTCGCCGTTTGTGTCTACTTGGGTCCAGTAGTTGCCCGCCAGCCAATAGAGATACTGAATGGGCAAAGGTTGATCGAGACCAAACTGACGTTTAAGGATTTCAACTTTTTCAGGACGAATGCGTCTGCCGCCATATGCAGAGAGCGGTCCGCCGGGCGCGAGGTTGACCAGCGCGAAAAGGATGATACTGAGAAGGAAGAGCAGACCAACGGTTTGGAGGAGGCGGCGTAGGATGTAGGTGGTCATTTAGTCCGATAGTCGGATCGTCTCTAGTCAAATGGTCGAGAGAATCGAACCGCGAAGCACGCTAAGAAGTTCTTTAAAACCTTCGCGGGCTTCGCGCTCTTCGCGATTAAATTTTCGAGTGCCAACGCTTCGACTGCGTGCCGTCCTTCGACTTCGCTCAGGATGCACGACACTCCGCTCAGCGCGAGAGGTTATTTTATTTTCCAATCCGCGATATTCCACGTGACCAAATCGTTGACGGATGATTGCACGCCTTCGAGCCGCGCGGAGTACGCGTCCGCGTTCGGGACGGTGAACAGATGGATGATGGGGACTTCTTCGTTGATGAAATCCGCAATCGCGCAGAAGGTTTCCTTGCGGCTGGCTTCATCCAGTGTGTAGGCTTCGTCAATGAGCGCATCCACAACGGGGCTATCCCAGCGTACGAAATTCCAACCGCCGTCAGGTACGATGGCTTCCTGCGAATAGGTTTCCCACAAGTAATCGGTGGGATCAACGCCTGCATAGCCATCATCCCAAATGTCAATGTCGAAGTTGCCGCTTTGCTCGATGCCGCCGTTCTCGGCTTGGTCCCACAGCACGCTGCCCTCAACGACCGTGATGTTCAGTTTAATGCCGATCTTGCCGAGCATCTCTGCGATCAATTGTTGTGTGAGTTCCAGCGGTTCGCCGAATTCAGCGTACGTGATGAATTCCATTTCCATCTTGTAGCCTTCGGGCGCGCCGGTGGTACAGCCCTTACATTCGCGAATTCCATCACCACCCGTGTCCTTCCAGCCGGCTTCCTCGAGCATGACTTTTGCAGCTTCGGGGTCAAACGCGGGACGCGGCACTTCACATTGATAAGGCGGGCGGAAGAATTCCGTCCATGTTGGCGTTGCCAGCCCAGAGAAAATCTCTTTGTTGATCGTATCCACGTCAACCGCCATACGGATTGCCTGGCGCACGCGCACATCCGAAAGGATTGGATGAGGCGTCGCCGCCGCGTCGGTCGTGCCCTTTGCGGCTTCATTCATGAATAAGCGCATGACCCAGCGGTCGGTGGGACTGAGGCTCGTTTTGGCTTTATCGGAACCTTCAAGGTCTTTTGCCGTGTTGACGTTGATCCACATATCGATATCCGCGTCGCCTTCAAGCATCATCGTCTTGCGGACGGCATCATCAGGCACGATGCGAATTGTCACCTTTTCGATCTCGGGTTTATCCGATAGATAAAAATTGTCGTTCTTCGTAAAGGTCATGTGATCGCCTTCGACCCATTCATCCAACACAAAGGGCCCATCGCTCAATGGTTTGCGTCCGCAATCCCATGCGACGAATCCCTGCGCGGCATCGCAATAATGCGAGGGCCAGATGGCAAGCTGCTCACCGCCAAACTGTGTGAGATAGCCCGGATAGATCGTGTTGTAGTTGACGACGAAAGAATATTGATCCACTTGCTCTACAGAATCAATGTAATCACTGCCTGGGATCCATGAGCCGTTGTCAGGGTCGGATATGGCATTCCACGTGAACAGCGCGTCATCAGCTGTCACTTGTTTTCCATCCTGCCACAAAATATCTTCGCGCATCTTCCACGTCACGGACATTGTTCCTGCCTCTTCGTCAATCACCACTCCGCCGTTTTCAACCGTCGGTAACTCTGCAGCGAGTTCGGGGAAGATGTTTCCGTTCGGGTCAATGTCTGTCATGCCGAGCATCACAAGTTCCATCACGAGCGCGTCGTATCCCGTATCCGCGACCATTGGATTGAAAGAGGGTGGGTCTTCCGCGATCACGATCGTAATGTTTTTGTCAGATGTTGGCAAAGCAGTTGGTTCGTCTGTGGCATTTGTATTCGTGGTTTCAGTTGGCTGTGGGGATGATCCACATGCGTTCAGCGCAAGGCTGAGGATGACCGTTAAGGTCAGAAAGAGCAACGTACGCGTTTTGGTGAACATTGGTCCTCCTGCGGATTTCTAAATTTTTCGAACGCCTTGTATTATTGCACGTTTTCCCTCTGATGTTAAGGTTTTTGCATAACAGATTCAGAGTAAAATGTCCTCCATGAGAACCGTATTCTGGGAAGATAACCAACTCAAGATGATAGATCAGCGCATTTTGCCCGCGCGCTTTGAAATTGTTTCATACGGCGATCACAAGTCCGTCGCTCATGCAATCACGGATATGGTCGTACGCGGTGCGCCCGCGATTGGGGCCGCCGCCGCATTCGGACTCGCGCTTGCGGGATTCGAATCCACTTCCCGCTTCGCGTCGACCCGCGACCTGCTTGCCGATCTACGAGCCGCGTCCGACACTTTGAAGTCCGCGCGTCCCACCGCGGTGAATCTTGCATGGGCAGTGGATAGAGTGTTGCGTGTTGCGTGCTCTGCAATTGGGACCGCAGATGACGTGCGAAATGCTGTATTGAAAGAGGCGCAAAAGATCGCGGACGAAGACGTAGAGATCAACAAACGCATGGCAAAACATGGCGCAGCGTTGATCCATGACGGCGATACGATCATTCATCACTGCAACACAGGCGCGCTGGCCACAGTGGATTGGGGCACCGCGCTCGGGGTGATCCGCACCGCGCACGAACAGGGCAAGAAGATTCATGTGCTTGTGGATGAGACTCGCCCGCGCTTGCAGGGCGCGCGCTTGACCGCCTGGGAATTGGAACAATACGGGATTCCCTATGAGATTATCAGCGACAACACTGCCGGTTATTTTCTCAAAGCAGGCAAGGCGCAGAAATGTTTTGTCGGCTCTGATCGCACAGCCGCCAACGGCGATGTGGCGAATAAGATCGGCACGTATATGCTGGCGCTCGCCGCGCATGATAACGGTGTGCCTTTTTATCCCGTTGTCCCTACTTCAACAATTGACTTATCCCTCGCCCTCGGCGATTTGATTCCCATTGAAGAACGGAATCCGGAGGAAGTCCTCGGCTTGGAATTTCGGGGCGAGCGGGTTGCACCGCAGAATGCAAAAGCGCGCAATATCGCTTTCGATGTCACCCCCAATCGTTTGGTCACAGCCATCGTGACGGAGAACGGCGTGATCCATCCTCCGTTTGATATTAATTTGAAGAAAGCTGTGTTAGGCGAATAACAGTGTGTTGGACCCTCATCAAGGATAATACAAACCCATGCTTCTTTTCCAATCCCCTCCTCCCACTCCTTATGACCTGCGCTTCACTCTCGCGGGAATTCCGATCCGTGTTCATCCGCTGTTTTGGCTGATCGCCATCCTCTTCGGCTCCTCTTCGGGCAATGTTCCCCAACTGTTGATCTGGGTGCTGGTCGTTTTTGTGTCAATCGTTGCGCATGAAATGGGTCACGCGCTCGCGATGCGGTTCTACGGACAGCCATCCCGTATCGTGCTTCATTTTGGGGGAGGGCTGACCATACCCGAATCTGGGTTGTGGGGAAGTAGCTGGGCAAATGTCGCGCCTAGCCCGAACCAGCAGATCATTATCTCTCTTGCAGGACCCGGTGCGGGATTTCTCCTGGCGGCGCTTGTGATTGCCGGTGTGTCAATCTCAGGAGGTTCCATCACTATAACCTGGTTGTTTGGCTTGATTCCGTTTCCCACTCTCGCCCTGATGCCGATTGGAGGCAGGATTGCAGGCGTATTTGTCACGATGCTGCTGTGGGTAAATTTCTTCTGGGGGCTGATCAATCTCACGCCCGTCTACCCACTCGACGGAGGCAATGTCGCGCGAAACATTCTCGTTCAATATGATCCGTGGGACGGGGTACGCAAGTCTCTTTGGATTTCTGTGATCGCGGGAGCCCTTGTCGCCGCGTTAGGCTTATTCTTCCTCGGGAGTTTATATATGGCGCTTCTGTTTGGTTTGCTGGCATTCCAAAGTTATCAATCCTTGCGGGGCCGCTTTGGAAGTGGGCTCTGAATAAAAATCGGCGGCTTATTTTCTAGACAATAAGGTTATGACATGATAAACTTTTGCCGCTCACATTGGCGTGGCGCTAGTACCTCACTAACTTGAATTTTTTACAATTGAGACAGGATAAAGCCGTTTT
>CAZIYY010000196.1:0-7858 GCA_964543585.1 uncultured Anaerolinea sp.
TTGGCGAGGCAGGCCAGTTGATTGATCTGCTCCATGCTCAAATCAGTCTGAACGTAACGCTGGAAGTCCTCGACCAGTTGAGGGATGGCTGGCACGATGGCAGGGCTAAGCAGTTTCTTGCGCACCGCGCACATAATGATGTTTTGATTTTCTGCGCGGCTGAAGGTGTGATACTGGCGGATGCGCGCCACCCATAATGCCGTCTCGCCATCGAAGTGATGCTGGCCCGCATCCACCGAGAAACCCCTTGGGTTTTCAGGCGACTTCACGCTCACGTCATAAGGCAGGTACACATCTATCCCGCCAATGGCATCGATGATGGCTTCAAAGGTCAGCATATTCACCGCGATGTAATGATCGGGGCGGGCGCCGAAGTTGAGATTCAACGTGCGCGCAAGAAGTCCGGGTCCTTCACCAGGACCGTCATAATATCCGAGTCCTTTATTGCCATAAAGATACGCCTGATTCAATTTGCCTTGCGTGATGTCGTAATGGTCGGAAATATCAGGAATCTCCACCCACAAGTCACGCGGGACTTCGAGGATGGTAACGCGCCCGTTGACAAAATCCACGCGCACGAGGCGCATGATATCCGCCAGCCCATAGAGATAATGATTGCCGCGCGCATCCGAACCAATCGCAAGGATATTCATCACGGCTGGTCCACCGCATAAGGGTTTCGGTGTGGCAGTGGAAGTCGGTTGAATTTCGGTGGGCGTGCCGCCTGCCGGGCTCGTTTCGATTGGAAATGCAGTCAGCGTAGGATTTGCGCTTTGTGTAACTGTTGGCAAATCCAACGGTGGTCCAAGCGGATGGCGGTATAGTCTTGGCAATTGCATCCCCGCAATCACCAGAACAAGGAATATTAAACCCCGCGCGGTTTTCTTTTTGAATATCATGAGTATTTCCTCCTTGCAATTTGACAAATGAATTTTATGGTCCGATTGCAGGACAATGAAGAAAGTGGGTCAACAATAATAAAGACATTAATAACCGCTTATTTGTTCCACACAATTTCTCTACAACCTTTTCACAGCCGCATAACACGTTCCAGATAAGATATGGACAGGTTGGCGGTACCCCAGCCACAAACACAAAACATGGAGATAAAACAATGAAAAAGAAAATTTGGATATGGATAGGTGGGTTTCTGGTTGTCTTGATGGTGGTTGGCGCGGTGGGCACGGCTGTTGTGTACGCGCAGAGTCCCGCCATTGCGCCGTTCCACGGACGCGGGCCCGGTGAAGGTCACGGCTTCGGACTCGGAGGTCCCGAGTTGGAGGCAGCCGCGAAAGCGCTCAAGATGACGACCAATGAATTGACTGCCGCCCTGCAGAGTGGAAAGACGCTTGAACAGTTAGCCAGCGATAAAGGCGTCGACCTGCAGACCGTTCAGGACGCGATCAAGACGGCGCATGAAGTTGAGATGCGTGCCCGAATCAAACAGGCTGTATCCGACGGAACGATGACCCAGGAAAAGGCTGATTGGCTTCTTGAAGGTCTCGACAAAGGCTTCCTGGATGGCCCCGGTTTTGGGTTTGGTTTCGGCCATGGCCCGCATGGACCCCGGCCCGATCAAGCTCCGCCTGTTCAGCCGACTCAGTCAGGTGGTGGATAAACTTTAAGCTCATAACGCCTGGAAAAGAGTAAAACAACAAACAGACGAGGTAATAACTGCTTCGCCTGTTTGTTTATATCCACCAGGATTTTTTATGGTAATACTTCAATTGCATCTGCTTCACAGCCATCGCCGTCATCGCCCAGTGGCGAAATAATTCGGATATAGGGATAGGTGCCATTCGGGATGAAGCCATCCAGTTCAATAAGGACACCGGTGGAGTTATACAACACATCAGAATCGGGCGAGGTGGAGAAATCACGGTTATCGATTTCATTGCCGCCTGTCAAATTGAGATCAAGATTCGCGTTGGTATCCGCGATGTCATCGCCCCAGTTCAAGATGGTGTACCAGTTATAGCCATCACTGATTTGCAGGATAACGTAATCCATCATGATGCCAGTACCAGAAGATAACTCATAATAAACGAGGTCGTAGCCAGCGTGACCGCCTATATCAATGGGCGTATCGAACGCAAGCGTAACGGCTGAACCGGGTCCGACGATCGTCGTTGAACCATCCTGATTTGTGCCAATGTTCCCACTGGGGAACGGGTTGGATGTGATGATCTGGTCGGTATCGGATGCGGAGTTGTTGCCCGGTGCCGTATCGCTATAACCCACTGGCAGACTGACATTCGAAGTATTGAACAAATCGCCGCTCGCACCAGAGGAGACGTCTGCAGTGACGGTATACGCGATGCTTGCGCCATTGGGCAGATTCACTGTGTCATTGAAATCTGTATTACTGTTGGTCACCGCATCACATCCACTGGCGCCATTATTTTGACTTGCGCATGCCCATGACCAGGCTGTGATCTGTGAGGGTATGGTATCTGTTACGATCGCGCCTGGAACGCCGCCCGGGCCATAATTTGTGACAATTACTGTATAAGTCAGTGTGCCACCCGAAAAGTAATTTGTAGCGCCATCATTCTTGGTAATAGCCAGATCAGCAGAAAACGAGGGAACGGGCGTATCGGAAGGAGTTGATGTTAGTGTCGATGTTTCAGTTGCTATGGCCGTATAAGTTGGCGAAGGTGTAAATGTAGGCGTAACAGTCGCAGCAGGATTCGGCTTTGCAGTTGAGGTAGGAGAAGGAGGGAAAAATACAATCGCGTTTGTGGGGCTTGGCAAAACCAGAGCCATATTTGTTGCAGATACAATCGTTGGCGGAGGTGCCGTTTGAGTTGTGACTGAGGTGCCGGTCGTTGGTGTCATGAAGGATTTGCCGGCTGTTGCGGGGAGCTGCGTGCCGGCAGAAAATGAAGCGCCTGGGGTGAGGAAGACATTGATCCATGCAGGGTTTGTGAGGATGGCCGGGTCAACAGGTTCGATGAATCCGTTTGGCCGGCGGGTGAGGAAGTCACTGTTCGGGTCGAGCACGGATTCCATATTGGCATCCAGCTCCCAGCTTGGAGTGAAGCGGAGCGCCCATCCTCCTGCAAGTAGAATGCACAAGAATCCCAGGATCAGAATAAGAACGATGATGACCCAGTCACGCCTTTCGTGTTCAAGCGCTTTCATTGAAGTGCCCATTAACCGGCAACCGAACGTAAACCGTGGTGCCGGGATTGATCCCTTCGTGATGGCCTGGGCTTTCGAGCCAGATGCGCCCGTGATGCGCGTTCACAATACCGCGTGAGATCGCCAGCCCCAGCCCGGGACCGCCGCCTTTGAATTTGGTCTTGCTTGAAGAGTGCAAAAGTACTTCGCCGGTTTGATAGAATTTTTCGAAGACAAGTTTGTGATATTGAGGGTCAATGCCAACACCGGTGTCCTTGACGGCAAACTCGATCTCTGGCTCCATGGAATCATCGGCAATCACCCGGGCGTTAAGGGAGATGGTTCCGCCATCGGGTGTATATTTAATGGCATTCCCGATCACATGATAAAAGACCTTGTAAAGCAAATCCTTATCCGCGCAAATAGCTGGAAGTTCGGCAAGGCAATCCACATTGAAGGTAAGATCGCGTTCCTCAAAAGCCGATTTGAACGCTTTTTTCACTTTTTCGATCACCAAATCAACCTGCGTTTTGGACGGCATCACTTCAAGCAGGTTGCTGTCAATGCGCGAGACATCGAGCATGCTGTCAATGATCTCGACCATGCGGCCCGTGCCATCCAGGATGCCCGCTGTAAAGCTTGCAAGCTCCTCGTTGCCCGCAAACTTCAACTTCGTCATCTGGGCATAGCCTTGAACCAGAGTCAGCGGCGTGCGAAGTTCATGCGCAGCAACCTGGATGAAGCGCATCTTTGTGCGATCCATCTGTTCCAGAAGCTGATTCGTCTTTTCCAATTCAAGCGTGCGTTTTTGCAGATGTTCCGTCATTTCATCGAACGTATGGGCAAGCACACCAATCTCGTCCCTGCTTTCGATCTCGGTACGTTTGGTCAGGTCGCCGCCTGCGATGGCGCGCGATGTGCGGACAAGCGAAGAAAGCGGATTGATGATCAGGCGCGCCACGAAATATCCGATGAGGATCACGCCGATCATTGCCACGGAATATAAGAACACGTAGTTGTTGCGATTGACAGAACTGGATTTAACGACAAAATCCAGCGGCAGGACGACTGCAAAAACAGCCAGGCGATCATCCCCAACTTTTAGCGGACTACGCGCGAGGCTGTACCAGCGACCATCCAGTTGGAAGTTTTCGCCTCTCACACTTTCATCACGATTAACAACAGCCTGATAAAGTGTATTTGGTATCGAGATCGTTCGTATGAACAAGGATTCTGTTCCCTGCAGTCCAAGTGTGGATGCGATTGCTTGTCCATTACCGCCGTAGATAATCAGGTCAGCGAGGGATGTGTTTTTCAACAACGGAAGAATGGTATTTAACGAAGTGCCGACCACAACGACTCCGACCATCCGATTCTCGGATACTGCGGGGATGGCGGTGAAGTAGTAGAAACGTCCGTCAACGGGGTCGATAGCCATTTCGCGTTTGGGCATGCTGTTAGGGTCGTTCCCAGACAATAATCCATTAACAATGGACAGTGTGGATACGCGGTCCTGCTGGCTGACATCGATGAGTGTTCCGTTAGATTGCTTGATCAAATGAAATGATTCATGTCCCTGTGCGTTGAATATCATCAGGCTCTCGACGTTTAGTCCACCCGCGGCCGGTTTCGCCAGAATGGAAACTTGTTTCACATCTCCATCGCGGAGCGCGTCGCCCATGCCGCGCGTATAAGCCACGATACGTGCGGCTTCGAGATGTTTGATCTCCTGCCGCGCTATCGTATCTGATACAACCCGCCCTGCTTCGAGCAACTGATTGGACAGTCGTTCACTGAGGGAACTTGAGACCAGGCGCGTCACCACGTAAGCGCCTGTCACTGCCACGATGAGCGTCAACAACAAATAAGGCAGTATGACTTTAAACCGAATACTCAAAAGACTTCCTTTCCTCCCCATGTCGGGTGAGGTGATTTTTTTTATTATAAAGAAGAGAGTCAAAATATTCCTTACAAAGCCCCATTCTGAAAGACAAATACAACGCATCTATCTTTTGTGCAAAGCAAAACAGACATTTATGAAAAGAAAGAGTCCCAATTTTCTGGGACTCTTGTGGGCGCTAAGGGACTCGAACCCCTGACCTCTTCTGTGTAAAAGAAGCGCTCTAACCAACTGAGCTAAGCGCCCGCGCCCAGTATTATACATCATGTGCTACACTTGGGGCGATAAAATTTTTATGTCATGCTGAGCGAAGCATCTCCAACACTGTACAGGAGACCCTTCGGTCGCGCGGAACACTCCCTCAGGGTGACATAATGGAGAACCATGCGAATTGTTCGTTACGAAACCCAGGACGGCAGAAAGCCCAAATACGGATGGTTGTTGGATGACAAGGTCGGTGAGATCGCAGGGAATATCTTCGGACGTTACCGGCGCAAGGAGGCCGAAACGCCCATCGCGGACGTGAAACTGCTTGCCCCATCCGAGCCGACCAAAATCTTATGCGTGGGCCGCAATTACGTGGAGCACGCCAAAGAGTTGGGAAATGAAGTGCCAAAAATTCCGCTCATCTTTACCAAGCCACCTTCCTCAATTATCAATCCCAACGACACGATCATCCTTCCGCCTCAATCCACGCAAGTGGAACACGAGGGAGAGTTGGTCGCGGTCATCGGCAAACGCGGGCGTCACATCACAGCTGAGAACGCGAAGAAACACGTTCTTGGTTATACCGTCGGCAATGACGTGACCGCGCGGGATTTACAGAAGAGTGACAGTCAGTGGACGCGCGCCAAAGGCTTCGATACGTTCTGCCCGTTTGGGCCCTGGATCGATACAGAGTTCGACCCCGCTGATTCAGTCGTCACCTGCCGCGTGAACGGGCAGATGCGTCAAATGGCATCTACGCGCGACATGGTCTTCAATATCGGCGTATTGATCGCTTATATTTCCTCCGTCATGACTCTTGAGCCGGGCGATTTGATCTTCACGGGCACGCCCGCGGGTGTGGGTGAGTTAAAGAACGGCGATGAAGTGGTTGTAGAGATTGAAGGGCTTGGCACATTGAAGAATCCTGTAAAAGCGGAGAGCAAGTAGGATGACGGCGCGCAAAATTCGCGCAGACCTGTCCTGAGCCTGTCGAAGGATTGGCGCAGATTAGTGGACCTAAAGAACTTATGCAAGAGGTCTAGTAAGGATATAAGACATGGAAAATTTCGCGCTGATAATTGAAGACGACGAAGACCTGTCAGCTATTTTCGTCAAAGCCCTTGAGGCGGCGGGGTTCAAGGTGGAAGCGATCCGCGATGGCGAGTTGGCCCAGAGACGACTGGAGGAAACCGTTCCACGCGTCATTGTCCTCGACATGCACCTGCCGCACGTGGACGGCACGACCCTGCTCAAGCAAATCCACGCGAACCCCACCCTCAGCAATACAAAAATCATCCTTGCCACGGCGGATAACGTGCTGGCTGAAATATATCACGACCAGGCTAACATTGTGCTGGTCAAGCCCATTTCATTCTCGCAACTGCGTGATTTGAGCGCTCGCCTGAAACTTTAGAAATCGGTCAAGACCTTATTATCGCAACCTCTCCAGGATTCACGCGCACATCAACGTCGTCGCCATATTTAATATCCGGGATTGGATACGCGATCACTTCCAGTAGGGAAGGGTCCTGAAAATGACGCAGTTTCGTCTCCGGGTGTGGATAGTAAACCCAGCCTTCGTATTCGATCTTTTTGTAAATGACCTTGCATCGTGAAAAGGAAAAATGCTCTGGGGGATGCAAGTCTGTCCATTCAACATTGTGAAATGTGAATTCGGGTTTGATCAACGTGAAGGTATGCGGACGAATGTCAATGTTTAGCGTGCCGTTGAAGCAGGCGCTGAGGTCCAACCCGCGCGACTTGAAGATGGGCTTCTGCCTGTCCAATGCGCCGTAGGGATAGTCCTTGGAGGGAGCCGACGCGACGCGATAACCCTGGACGATCATGCCGCGCAGGAGAGTCCATTCGTTTGCTAACACTCAATCTTATATTTCACTTCACTCTGAATACTGTTGGGACTGGTGACGATCAGCCTTACCCAGTAATTCCCTGCCACAAGTGGAGGCGTGTACTCGGCTGATACGTCCCTTGAACCAAACGCATCGAAATCCGTGGTTTGCGTGGACATCTGGCCGCCTTGCTGAGTCTCAAAATACCATTTGACTGTGGCAGGTCCGTTCACTTCGATCGTTCCTTTGATTTTGATGGGTGAAATGGGACCGATACATCCCGCGACGCTGATCGTGCCCGGGTCTACCTTTACCGACACATTTGTTACCGAAGCCTTCAGTGTCTCGACGACCGGAATCGCAGCCAGATTCCCTGCGGCATTGGTCACGCCCACAGATACCCAGCAATTCCTGCCTGAATTGGATGGGTCAACGATATACCACCAACTTCCATCCGAGTTCTTGCCTACGATTTGCGTGCTCAGCCCAACAGTCAGGGCGCTGACGGCAATCCAAGCCGTCCCCGGGCCAAAGCGGCAGTTCACTGCCACATCCTTTGGCGACGCGACGGGAACTGTCGGCGTAAAAGTTAGAGTCGGAAGCGGCGTATTTGTGGGAGGCGGCGTGTTGGATGGGATCGGCGTTGAAGATGGCGAGATGGGAGTATCCGTGATAAGAATCGTCGTTGCGGTCGGCGTGACCGGCGCGCTCGACGGAAGATTACAGGCAAGCATGCTCAGGATCAACAACAGGCTGGCGAAGAATGGTTGGTATCTCA
>CAZIYY010000197.1:0-7698 GCA_964543585.1 uncultured Anaerolinea sp.
TGACTGCGAAGCGTGTCTATTTATCATTGGTATATAAAATGGGTACTTGACAAACAGGCTTGGCGCTTCCTTGAATGTGACCAGAATATCCAAGTCACTATCCTTCTTCTGCTCCGAGCGGACATAAGACCCGAACACCTCCAGCTTTTCCACGCTGTAGCGCTCCGCGAGCAATGGAACTTGCTGGTGGAGTATTTCAAGGTATTTCTTCAAGGAGCGTCTGCGTGCCATAACTAAATTATACAACACAAAACATTTGGTGGTTTCGATACGTTCCTCGCTGTTGCTCGGAACTACTCAACCACCATTTCTTCTTTTTTCCTTTGTGTACTTCGTGCCCTTTGTGGTTAAATAGGAGTAATGCCCTCCACCCTCCCCATCCTCCGCGCACGGCGTGAACGACGGCTTGCCAAACAACGCGCAAGCGACTCACGCACGCGCAACACATTCCTCAGCGCGGGGATGATCCTTTCGCTCATCACAGCCGCGCTCATCATTACAACAGCGTTTACATACGTCAACCTGACGCGTGATCTGCCTTCGATTGAAATCCTTCCGCGCCTCCTCAATCCGCCCGACGGACTTCTCCTCCAGCCCACACGCATTTATGATCGTACGCGCGAAAATGTATTATTCACATTCGCGCCCGCCTCTGGCGCGATTTTGCCGCGGCGTTATATCCCTCTCAGCGACACAAACCCTCAGCATTTACCGAAGTCGTTAACCGACGCAATCATCGCAACCTCCGACCCTGATTTCTGGAATCACGCGGGCTATACCCTCAACGAAATTACCAGTTACGAAAACCACCCCACGCTCGCGCAACGACTCGTCTTCGACCTCCTGCTCTTCAACGAACCTCCTTCCCTAAGACGCGCGCTCCGTGAACGAATCCTTGCGGCGCAGGTTACAGCGCAGTTCGGGCGCACGCAAATCCTTGAGTGGCTTCTCAACTCGACGCACTTCGGTCGTTATGCCTTCGGCGCGGATAACGCATCTCAACTTTACTTCGGCAAATCTGCCACACAACTCACGCCCGCCGAGTCCGCTATTCTCGCGGCGGTGAGCGACTCGCCGAGCCTGAATCCGTATGACGCGCCGCAGACCGCGCTCGAACGCGGACGCCAGACGATTCATTTGATGCAGACTCAGGGACTCTTATCGGATGAAGCGACTGCCAACGCGCTGGGAGAATCTCCGCTATTCCAGACTCCGCCTCCCTCCACACCTCAGCCTGCCGCGGCTTTCGTCAACCTGCTCCTCTCCCAATTGGATTCGCGTTTCCCGCGCGCCCGAATCGAGCGCGGCGGATTGACGATCATCTCCACGCTTGATTATGATCTGCAGAAGCAATCGTCGTGTGTCACTGCGTTTTACGCCGCGCGTCTCGCAGGCCTGCCTGACCCTCTTATAGAATGTGACTCGTTGAGATTCCTCCCCGCGTTGCCTCCCGGGATCACAGTGACTGATTCATCTGCGAGCGCAATCATCACAAACCCGAAGATGGGACAGATCCTCGCGGTGGTCGGTGAGACGTTTCAGGCGCAGGAAACACCTCTCGTCAGCGCGCACAAGCCCGGGTCTGCGTTGGACGCGCTGATCTATTTGACGGGATTCACAAGAGGCTTGAGTCCCGCGTCGTTGATATGGGATATCCCAGGCAAGACCGAGGTCCAAAATTTTGACGGTCAATATCATGGGCCCATGCGTTTGCGAGTCGCATTGGCAAATGATTACCCCGCGCCTGCCGCGCAAGCGCTGGCGCAAATGGGTGTTGAGAATGTAAACAAGATCGCCGAGTCATTTGGCGTGTCGCGCGACACTGACGCGCAGTTGTCATTGATGAATGCCGCGGGCGCCTATGGAGTCTTCGCTCAACAGGGTGTTTATTTTGGTCAGGACGTGAACGGCGCGTTCGAGCCTGTAACGATTTTGAAAGTGGAGGGCGGTGACGGAAGCGTGTGGCTGGATTGGGCGACGCCGCAGGCGAAGCCTGTCGTGACACCAGGACTTGCGTATTTGATGAATCACACATTGAGCGATGGGAGCGCGCGTGAGGGCGCTCTTGCAAGCTCGAATCTTTTGGAGATCGAAAGACCCGCCGCGGTAAAGTTGGGACAAACTGAAGACGCGCTGGATACATGGACTATTGGTTATTCGCCTGCGCGCGTTGTGGCAGTGTGGACAGGCGCGCGCGATGAAAGTGGGTTGACCCCGCGGATTCCTGCCGTGTTGTGGAACGCGTTGATGCAAATCGCTTCGGATGATTTACCGCGCGATGGATGGGGGGCGCCTGCGGATGTATCGGTGATGAATGTATGTGACCCATCTGGCATGTTGCCCACAGCGGATTGCCCGAATTTGGTGAGCGAAGTTTTTTTGAATGGCAATGAGCCAATTCAAACAGATAACATGTATCGCAAGTTTGCAGTGAATCGCGAGACGGGTTTGCTTGCAACAGTGTTCACCTTGCCGCAGTTGATTGAAGAGCGCGTCTATCTCGTTGTGCCGTCGGACGCGCGTTCGTGGGCTGAAAGCGCGGGGTTGGAAATTCCCCCGGCAGCCTATGATGTGATTCAAGCAAGTCAGATCAATCCCGATGTGAATATTACATCCCCGGAGTTGTTTGCAGAAGTAAATGGAGAAGTGCGAATCGCGGGTACTGCGTCAGGTGGTGATTTTGTGTCGTATCGCGTATTGGTCGGGCAGGGATTGAATCCGCAGGAATGGATTCAAGTTGGGGAGGGGAATGAACCCGTGACCAATAGCCTGCTTGCCGAATGGAACACGAGTGATATTAATGGGTTGTATGCTGTTCAATTGCAGGTTGTGAGGACAGATCAGCGTGTGGATAGCGCGGTGATTCAGGTGACGGTGAAGTAATCATACTTCCAAGCATGTCACTCTGAGTGTTTACATGGCGCGGTAGGCGCCATTCAAAGGGGAAGGAACAAAACCTTAGCCACGAATTCCACGAATTTTCACGGATTGGGCTTTAAAAATTCGCGCTAATCAGTGAAACTTGTACTGCGACCAAAGGGAGTGTCGAAGTATCTGTGGCAAAGAAGCCTTTGAACTCCTTGTTCCTTAGTAGCGGAGCAAAGAGTCTCTAACATCGCAGTGGAGATTCTTCGCTCCCTCCAGTCGCTCAGAATGACATGCAAATTTTTATAGGAGACAAACATGACAAACTATATTTTAGTGATCGGCATCATCGGTTTTGTCCTGCTTATTCTTAACGCTGTCTTTCTTGGCGTCATCTTTTTCATGCGGAGGAAAATGAGTCAGGTGAGTCAATGGCCCTCCACGATGGGAACGGTGGCGATGTCCTCGATTGAGCAGAGACATTCGAGTGAGGGCGGGTACACGGATTATCCCGTTGTCCAATATTCCTATCAAGTCGGCGGACAGGCGTATCAGAGCATGCGCCTCGCACCGGGTCCTGAAGTGGGCGGTTCGGGCGCGAGGAAAGTGGTCGGGCGTTATCCCGCGGGCGCGCAGGTGATGGTGTTCTACAACCCGCAGAATCCATCCGACGCGGTGCTGGAGAAGAAAGCGCCCGCGCAGTGGCTGATGTGGCTTTTGCTGGTGGTTTTTGATTGCGTTTTGTGCGGTGTCGCGCCGATTTTATGGTTCGCACTGGCAAGGCAGTAAAGGGCGAAGACTTCCGAATTCTTCAAGAATTCGGAAGTCTTGCTTCCGCAGTTCTTTCCCTTCTTCGCTGGAGCAATCTTTGGATTCTCTCGTAGCGCTCGCGCGTGAGCGGAAAGAGCGCGGTGAAGAGGATAGTGGCTGAAAGCATGATTGCGCCAAACGGCGAGACAAGCAGGCGGATGATCATCAAAGCCGAGTCTGGTTGAGTGAATTGTGTGACCCCGTCCGGAGGGATTTGATATCCGAACCAGCCCAATGACTGCAAGGCAAGAAAGACAACCAGCGCGCCCGCTATTTTGCGAATAAAGGCGCGTATGCCGAAATAAATTCCCTCCTGCCTGCGGCGCGTCCGCAGTTCATCCCACTCGATGACGTCCGAAAATAATGAATCGGGCAAAACGTACGCGGCGGAAACGCCGATCCCGGTCAGCGCGGCGATAACAAGTAAATAATTCACCTGCCCGGGTTGAATGGTAAAAAACATCAATTGCACGATCACCCAGAAACCCATGCCAAGCATATAGGCTTCCCGTTTGTTTCGCAGGCGCGCAAGCCACAACCAGAAAGGAATAAAGATGACACTTACAGACATCAAAACGGCAAAGAACGCGGAAACAATCGCGATATCGAACCCTAAAAAATTCACGGTGGCTGTCAGGTTTCCCTCCGCAACCCAATAACGCAGGAAGTAGGGGAACACCACGATAATCATATCCCCGGCAGACCAGTTGAACATGAAGATACCCGCGCCATAACGAAAAGGAACATTTTGCCATGCCACTCGCAGGGTCTCCCGCAGGGGTAAGGCTTCCACTTGTTCGGGAGGTGTGTTCTCTTTGATGAAGAGCGCGATCAAGATCAATGGGATTGCGCCAAGCGCGCCGAAGATCGCGCCGACGAGCATGAATCCCTGCTGTTGTGTTCCGCCCGTGATAAGAACACCATTCACGATATTTGGCGCGGCAACACTGACAATTAAGGCGCCAGCCAATTGGAAGAAACTGCGGAAACTCGTTAGTTTGGTGCGCTCATCGTAGTCGGGAGTCAGTTCGGGGGTCAGGGAAAGATACGGGACGGAGATCAAAGTTTGGAACGTATCCGCAAGCATAAAGGATAGCGTCACATAAACGAGGAGCGCGAACTGGCTATCCCAATCTGGTGCAGACCAGAGGATGACGAAACTTAATCCAAAAGGAATGGCGAACCAGAGCAGAAAGGGCCTGCGGCGACCCCACCGCGAGCGCATGCGATCCGTCAATAAACCGATCAGCGGGTCGTTGACCGCGTCCCAAATGATGCCGAAGAGTCCGCCGAACGATGCAAGGCGCGGCTCCAGTCCAACGACATCAGTGAGATAGATAACATAGAATATCGCGCGCATCATGCCAACGCTGGAGATGCCGAAGTCACCTGAACCATAGAGGAATTTGAGCCAAAAGGGAAGGCGTTCTGATTTCATATAATAATGGGAGTGTAGCACACATAGAAACAAGGCGGTGTCTGAAAGGCGACTTTCTTTGAGCATCCATGCCTGACATTTAATGACTTTCGCGTGCACAAAGGTTGGGCGTTGCAATCCTGTAAGTCAGTATTTCCGAAATGAAAAGTGAAAACCTGTAATGCTTCGCTATAATGTGGACAGTTAAATCCGATAAGAGCAAACCCGTTGAAAGACGGGGACGCAAAGCCACGGTCTAAAACCACGCAAAGCGTGGTCACGACAGCTGGGTTGCCGAAGATGAAATCAGTTGATTGATTTTGGCGAGCCTGGTTATTTATGACTAGGCTCATTTTGTTGGAATCTTATTATTCGTTCGATAAAGGCAAACCCGCCCAAAGGCGGGGACGCAAAGCCATGGGTCTAAAGTTGCGCAAAAGCGTATCCACGACAGCCAGGTTACCGAAAGCGGATCGAATTGTTCGCTGGGTTAGTTTGAGCGCCTTTATCGAAGAGGAGAATTCAAATGGCGCTCAAGAGTCAAATGACCCGAACCGTTCTGAATGCAAGTCTTCTTCTTGCAGTTTTTGTTTCCCCGTTTTTCAACCCGATTTCCGCCCTGGCTCTGGGGAATATTAAAACCGCCCTGCCTGATTTCACAGACTTTTCAAAGCTAGTGCAAAACGGCAAAGCGGAAGTGTTGCGCGGTGTCTATGTTTCAAACGCGCTGGCTCTGCCTGTCGTTCAACAGCCATCAGGCAACGCCGGTTATGTTTCCAATAATGACGGTGAAGCGACGCAGTTCGACATGGCTTCCCAGTTCGGGAATGTCGGTCTGCTGGCTCATAATCATTTATCCGGCAAGTCTTTTTCACAACTCGCGGTCGGTCAGGAAGTCCGTTTGGTGTATGGAGATGGAAAAGTTGAGTATTTCATTGTGACAGAAGTGCTGCGATACCAGGCCCTGCAACCCACCAGCCCGTGGAGTCAATTCCGCAGCCTGGATAAGGATGAAACCCTGAGCGCGGAGCAAATGTTCAAGCGCGTCTACTTCGGTGATCGCCACGTCACTTTTCAGACCTGTATCGAGGCAGCAGGAAAACTGAGTTGGGGGCGGTTGTTTGTTTTGGCAATACCCAAATCAGAATACTCCAGACTCGAACGTTTGGATAAATAAGACTTGCGATACGATGTAAAAAAGCCGGGGATAGTCCGCTATTTCATTAGTTGAAATACGTGCTGAAGGATGAGCGTGCACCCATCGGTATAGGGAATGCCGACATATATGGAAACAGTTGCACCCTTTGTAGGAACAGAAGCGGGTGTTACGGCAACCAGGGAAATCGCTCCAAACGTGGTTATACTCCCGTTACAGCATGTCCTCGCAGCCAACAAAAATGTTGACTGCGAGGATGTAAAATATCTTCCAATCAGAAAAGTAGGGATATAATTATTGCGGAAGTACTGATCTCAAATATTTCCATTGTCATTCTTCATTATATAGAGAACGGAGAAAGCCATGAATGATTTATTCTTTTCAAACCCAATCAAGAAGGGTTTGCAAGCCGCCTTACTGCTGGCAATAGTGCTCCATAACTTTGGGATTGGCGGTACAAGTATTGCGTATGCAGCTCCGCCCGTAAACGATGATTTTGATTCAGCCATACTGATCAACAGCATTACCTTTCTAGATTCCCTCGATACCACCACGGCAACCCCACCCGAACCAATCCCCCCCGACGCATTGCTAGATGATGATCCCGATGCAATTGATTCTTGTAGTACTGCAGACGGAAGTGATATTCTCAACTCGGGACTTCATACGGTTTGGTATAAATATACGCCGCAAATAAATGAATCAATTTCTTTGGATACGCTTGGATCAAACTATGATACCTTTATTGCTGTGTGGACCGGCGCGAGAGGCGCGCTAAATCTTGTCATTTGTAATAATGATACCTTTGAAGCTATTCAATCCGAATTATCTTTTACTGCCAATGCCGGCACTCAATACTATATCGAAATTGCATTAGGCAACGGAATTGAGGGCGGAACGCCTCCCCCTCCGTCAGTATTCGGAAATTTAGAATTTCACGCATATATTACAACGACGAATGTCACCATTGGGGGAACCTTGATGGGTAAATACTATGTTGCGCCAGATAACAGCCTGCGGAGAAGTTACGCAGGAGTGGATAATGGACCTGTAAAAGTAGTCAACACGACTGCATTGCCGATCGTTGCGGGACTGCGCGAACTATGGATTCAAAACGGCCTGGCGACCAGTTCCTTCCAGATGATGGCATTGCCCTCTTCGCAGTTATCCGATACCTACTGGTTCCCCGCCTACAACAACGTCACACTCAACGAACAAGTCCGCTTCGGGAATGTGGGCGCAACCAATACCAACGTGACGGTCACGATCGGCGGGATCGTCAAGGGAACCTATCCGCTAACTCCCAACCAACAAATGCGGGTGAATTATGCGGGCGTGGACAGCGGTCCGGTGAAGGTGCAAAGCTCGGGCGGGGTCAAGATCATCGCGGCCATTCGGGATGCCTGGTTTGCAGGCACAGCCGTGGAGAGTTTCTCGCAACTGATGGGCT
>CAZIYY010000198.1:0-7581 GCA_964543585.1 uncultured Anaerolinea sp.
CCAGCTACTATCCTACCCCAGGCTCTCTTTCCCTGACAACCTTTGCGTGCACACGGTATTTTATTCCCGCGTATTCTGAACCAATAGTGTGTTACACTGAACCCGGCGTTAAATAAACAAAGTGTTTATCATTTTGGGGGAAACGGCGGCTGTTCCGTAGGGAACATCCATTACTACCCAAGCCCATCCATCAAGTTCAGCACAATTAGTAGCAAAGGAAAAAAACATTATGGATTCAAAAGCAACCGTTCAAGCCCTTATGGATTCCGTCCAGAAGGGCGATTTCGAGAAGGCAAAATCCTTTCTCACCGATGATTTTCAATTCAGCGGACCCGTCCCTGAACCGATCAATGGCGACGCGTGGCTGGGGATGAGTATGAGTCTGAAAAAGGCTTTCCCAAACCTTGAGTATCATTTCCAAGTGGAAAGCATGGATGGCGATATGGCTAACATCTCTGCCCAACTTAAAGGAACAAATAGCGGTGATTTTGACCTGACAGCCATGCACATGGGCGTGATCCCAGCCACGAACAAATCCTTTGCCGCGGCACACGAACATGGCAAAGCAACCGTCAAGGGTGATAAGGTCACATCCTGGGCAATGGAACCAACCGAGGGTGCTGGTCTGATGGCGATCCTTGGTCAACTTGGCGTCAAAGCGCCGACCATGTAATCGTCCGTGGGGTCGAACTGTGGAACATTGGATACACGGTTGAAAATCGCGTAACTGGTTTTGTATGGTATCTCAGCCGCCAACCATGCTATGGGAGGCGGCTGTATTTTATCGGCCGGTAGGACCGGAGAAAGTAGTTTTCAAAATGGAAGCCAAGATATATGTAGGAAACCTGGCTAGGTCTACAAGCCAGGAGGATCTGAATACTTTGTTTGCGCAAGCCGGGCAGGTCGTATCCGTTGATGTGATTAAGGATCGTAACAGCGGCGAGTCGAAGGGTTTTGCCTTTATCACAATGAGCGCGCAAAGCGAAGCCGACAAGGCGGTCAGCATGTTCAATGCTTATTCTATGAGTGACCATGTATTGAAGGTAAATATGGCTAAACCAAGGGAGCAACGCGGGTTCGGCACGATAAATTGAGACGAAAATGAACTAACCAACCCCGCCTCACGACGGGGTTTTTTCTTGTCTTCCCTTCGGCGATGATAGAATTGTCGCATGCACTGGAGACTTCCACACAACAGTAGAAATCAAGGAGGATGTGATGGCAAAGATCCTTTATATCGAAGATATCCAGGATAACATCACCCTGGTCGAAAAGATCATCACTTCGCGGGGACATGAATTCCTATCGGCGAGGAACGCTGAAACAGGCTTGGAGACGGCATTCAGCGCACATCCCGATTTGATCCTGCTTGACCTGGGATTGCCGGATGCGGATGGGCAGACCTTATCCGTCTGGCTGAGAAGTGAGCCGGCTTTGGAATCGATTCCAATCATCGTGTTGACCGCCTGGCCCGAAGAAGTGGTCCGCCATACGGTCGAGGCGTACAATTTGGACGGGTATTTATGCAAGCCATTTACGATGGCGGATTTAATCCAAACCGTTGAAAAAGTATTGAGCGCAAAATCCAAATGACAATCGAACTGATAGCGGCTGATCAATTTACCATGCGAGAGTTGGCTGACCTGTATAACCAGACGCGCGTGGATTACCTGGTTCCAATGCCAATGAGTGCAGATCGCCTGGCAGAATACGTTCATGATTTTGACATCAACCTGTCCCGTTCTTGCGTCGCGCGCACGGCTGAGGATCAGACGCTCGGCTTGAGTATGTTGGGAGTGCGCCGGAACAAGGCATGGATCACGCGCCTGGGCGTTTTGCCCGCCACGCGGCGCGGCGGCGTCGGGTCTACATTGATGGGCTGCATGTTGGAAAACGCCAATATGCTGGGTATTGAGGAAATTCAATTGGAAGTGATCAAAAACAACAAACCCGCGCGCGACCTGTTTTTACGCAAAGGCTTTGAAGAAACCGGTGAATACCTGGTCATGCGCCGCGCGCCTCATTCTGTATTTGAAGCATTTCAAGGCAGCGTAGATTGGCTGAATCATGATGAGGCTTTGAAAGTTCTACAATCCTACCCGGAACATCTGACCTGGGTCAACTCCATCGAGTCAATGCAGAATGCGTCGGATATCCAGGGACTGAGGGTAAGATTGCCAAATGGCGACGCTGGTTGGCTGGTCTATCGCAATACAAAGTTCACCCTGCGGTCCACGCTCAGCCACCTGGTCCTGCATACTGAGCGGGGGAATCCGAATGAGGTTGGCGCGCAACTTTTATTGAACCTGCACACCCACTACCCACACCACGACACCTACGCGGAGAATATCTCAAAGGATGACCCGCACCTATCCGCCTTCCATGCCCTGGGTTATTTCGATAACTTCTCGCGGATCGAAATGCGCCGTTCGTCTGTTTCGGTAAACGCTGGGTAAACTTCACTCGTATTATAAAAACCAAATCGAAGAGGAGCGCCAACTTATGTCTCGTGCTGATTATGGAATTGATGCGCCGCCTATTGTCCGCAATCTGGCTGTTGGAGGCGCGGGGCTTATTGTTTTGGGGATCATCCTTCTCAGACTCACGTTCATTCCACATCTTCTCTCCTTGATCCTCGGATACTGGGGAGTATTTGCGGGCGGAAGCATGATGGTGACATCTTTATTGATGGTGTGGAGCAGCAAGGTGGGGAAACTTCGCAAGCGCGAAATGTTGATCGAGTCGCTGAAACTCAAAGGGAACGAAACAGTCCTTGATGTCGGGTGTGGGCGCGGTCTCCTGCTCAATGCAGCCGCCAAGCATCTGCCAAACGGGAAAGCTATCGGGGTTGATTTATGGCAAACAATGGATCAATCGGGGAACAAGCCTGAGGTCACGATGGAGAACGCGCGTCTCGAAGGAGTCGCTGAACGCGTCGAAGTCAAAACGGGTGATATGCGTGAACTTCCTCTTCCTGAAATGTCGGTGGACGCGGTCGTTGCCAGCCTATCCATCCATAACATTCCCAATAAGGAGGGGCGTGCCAAAGCCATCCATGAAATCCATCGCGTGCTGAAACCGGGCGGACAAATTGCCCTCCTCGACTTTATGGCAACGGATGAATATCTCGCTTCTTTCCAAGCCCTGGGCTGGGAGGAGATCCAACGGTCTGGCACAAGTTTCTGGATGTTCCCGCCTGTGCGCGTGGTCACGGGCAAAAAGCCATCCTCATTCAACGCATCGGGAAAATAATTTTTGACTTGACATTATCCGTAAGAATTGTAAAATAGCGGACGACTATAATCCCATGATTACTCTCAACTATTGCTCCTGTCTGAGGCGGGGTTCGTAACCAGCGCCTGAGACTTCCATCCCCAGCAAGCAGTCAACGACTCAGGACAGTGGAACGAGCCCCGCGCGCAAATATCCCTGCGAAGGCACGTTCCGTGTCCTATTGTCTTTATGTTGACTGCTTTTGTTTTTGAACTAGATTCACAAGCATTAATAATAAGGAGAAACAAAATGTCTTACGTACACCCCGAATACCTGGTGGAAACTGAATGGGTCGCCGCGCATTTGAACGACGCGAACGTCCGCATCATTGAATCAGACGAAGACCCGTTGCTCTACCCGATGGGCCACATCCCCGGCGCGGCGCAGGTGGATTGGTTCAGCACTTTGCAGCACCCACTGCGGAGAGATTTCCTCACGAAGGAAAAATTTGAAGAAGTGAACTCCAGCCTGGGCATCGCCAATGACACAATAGTTGTCTTCTATGGCGATAAGTCCAACTGGTTCGCATGCTATGCGTTGTGGCTCTTCCAATATTATGGACATCAGAACGTGAGGGTCATGAACGGCGGGCGACTCAAATGGGAGCAGGAGAAACGCGAATTGGTAAAAGAAGTTCCCTCGTATGCCCGAACAACCTACAAGTCGAAAGAGGCGGATAAATCGATCCGTGCCTTCCGCGATGAAGTTTTGAAGCAAAGCAACGCGAAGAAACCGCTGGTGGATGTCCGCTCACCAAAGGAATATTCCGGTGAATTGATCTCCATGCCGAACTATCCGCAGGAAGGCGCGACGCGCGGCGGGCACATCCCCGGCGCGGTCAGCATCCCGTGGGCGCAGGCAGTCAACGAAGCGGATAGCACATTCAAGACCCCCGAGGAATTGCGCGCCCTTTACGAGGGCAAAGGCATCAAGCCCAATGGCCAGATCATTGCCTATTGCCGCATTGGCGAACGCTCATCTTTGACCTGGTTTGTCTTGAAGTACCTGCTCGGCTATCCCAACGTCAAGAACTACGATGGTTCATGGACGGAATGGGGCAACCTCGTTGACGCGCCGATCGAGAAATAAGACACAGCCACAGAGAACACAGAGACTCTGAGAAAACTCAAAGAACTCTGTGTGCTCTGTGGCAAAGTAAATTCATGACAAATCTGCCTCCCAAATTACAAGAGATCGTGGACGACTTCGCCGGCATGACGCGCGAAGAGAAATTAGAGACTCTCATCGCGTATGCCGAGACCTTCCCGCCCCTGCCTGAATGGCTTATGGAAGAACGCGACAAAATGGAGCCTGTGCCTGAGTGCATGACGCCTGTCCGCCTCTTCGGGGAAAAACAGCCTGATGACGGGATCATCTTTCACTTCGACATCCCGCCTCAATCTCCCACCGTGCGCGGACTCGCCTCCATCCTTGCCAACGGTCTGAACGGCTCGAAGCCCGAAGAGATTCTCAAAGTCCCCGCGGATTTCTTCACACCGATGAAATTGGAGGAAGCCATTACGCATCAACGCATCAATGGCTTTATGGGCGTTCTGGCTCATATGAAACAAGCTGCAGTGAAATTGCTTGAAAAAAAATAGTTGCAAAATTCACGCGACTATGCTAAACTATGCCCAGTTCTGTCCAGCCTGCCCCCCTCAGGCTGGACAGAACTACTTTAAGGGCAATTCATTTCCAGGCTACTTTTAGTACAATGGGGACATGAAAAACAAAAACCTGTATCTCCTCATTTTATGGATATTGACGACTCTTGCCTGCAGCCTGGGCAGCGGAGGACAAACCGCTTCCCCCCCACCCGTAGTGGCAGACACGCCGACCGACATTTCCCTCACTGAAACATTTACCCCGATCCCCTCGCTGACTGCCACAGTTGAGCCTTCGCAAACCTCCACGCCTCTTCCAAGTGATACACCCGCGCCCACCGAAACGCCGACATTAATTCCCATCCCAACTGTTGAAAGCCTCAAGGCAAAAGTGACAGCGGAGCGATTGAGTTGTCGTTATGGACCGGGACCCGAATATTTATATCTGTTCGCGTATCGCCAGACCGCCAACATCAAACTCGTGGGGCGCGTGGATGCAGAGAATTGGCATTGGGTTATGGTGGAGAACCAAATCAACTGTTGGGTCAGCGCGCAGTTCCTTGAAATCCAGGGCGACCCATTACAACTCCCCATCGTATACCCAGGAATTGCAGAGTTACCCGCCTCGCCCTATTACCCGCCGACCGAGGTCCTCAGCGCGACGCGCCAGGGAGATAAAGTAACCGTCTCATGGACGAACATCCCCCTGATCGCAGGCGACGAAGAGGACGCGTCCATGCAGCATTACATCATCGAAGTCTGGCGATGCGAAGGCGGGCAACTGATCTTCGATCCGCTGGCGACAAATTCCCTCGCCATATCATTTAACGATGAGACGGGATGCAACCAGCAATCGCATGGACAAGTATGGGTGCAGGAGAAGCACGGGTACGCGGGACCGGCTGAAATTCCATGGCCGAATCCGTAAATATAACAAACCCCGCCTCGCGCGAAGCGCGAGGCGGGTCTTTCTTATTAATTACGAATTTATGCAAAACTTTTGAACCTGCTCACCAATCCTTTTATATTCGCGAGGATTGGCGTAAATTAGTGGATGAAGAATTTATTTTGTGCATATCCTGATTAATGATGATGCCCCTCCTCATGCACGTGCCCATGCTCCAACTCTTCCTCCGTCGGCCCACACAAGGCGACTATCTTCACGTGGAAACTTAACTCATCTCCCGCCAGCGGATGGTTGAAGTTTAACGTCACAGTATCGTCTTCTATGCTTTCGACACGCGCATAGCGCGCGTTCCCCTCGTCATCGCGCACGGTTAATTCGGCGTCCACTTCCATCGGCATGTCCTCCGGGAAATCCTTGCGCGGCACTTCCATGAACGCCTCGTCGTCGAACTCGCCATATCCGTTCGCAGGTTGAACGACCACATCCTTGCTATCGCCGATTTTCATGCCCATCATCTCCTCCTCCAATCCAGAAATGACATTTCCATAACCAACCAAAAATTGCAATGGTCCCTGCCCCTCGGAGGAATCCAGCAACTCGCCATCTACATGAAGCGTATACTCCATCGAAACAACAACACCGTCCTGCACTGCATCTTTGTTCATTTAGACTCCTGTCCTTATTTTTAATGCGCCCATTGTACCAGTGAGAGGAAAACAAGTACACAAGGAAACAAGTAGACATGTAACTTGTAACACCACCCTCCCATCTCTGCCTTCTGTATTCATCCTTTCCCCTCCTCCCTTATAATTGACTGATGAATTACCATCTCTGCCTCCCCTGGTACTGGGAATACGATTTTGACTTCGTCCAAATGGTCGAACACTCCTGCAAAGAGCAAGGTTTATCCCTCTGGCAAATCACCCCCGATAATTTACTTGAATCCATCACAGCGTTGTATAGGGGCGAGAAAATATTTCGCACGATCCTTGACCGTTCACAAGGCGATAATCGCTTTGACCCCCTCATTCGCTGGGCAAAAGAATACGGCAAAAAACGCATCAATCCTCCCGAAGTCTCCGCATGGTCGGAAGACAAAGCTACCATGCACCTTGAATTAATCAGCGCAGGCATTCACACGCCTTACACAATTTTGCTCTCATCATTTATCGAGCAACCCGTCATTCCTCCGTTGGATTTGGCGCCCCTCGGCAATCAATTCGTCATTAAACCATCGCACGGGGGAGGCAGTGAAGGAGTTATTCTTGGCGCGTTCTCCCTCGATCAGATCCTGCGCGCACGCATGGAATTCCCCCAACAAAAATATTTGATCCAGTCTACAATCACGCCGCGCACCATTCACGGACAGCCTGCCTGGTTCCGTGTGTTTTATGCAGCGGGTAAAACCTATCCATGCTGGTGGCATCCGTTGACTCATGTCTTTTCAACCGTCACACAACAGGACGAGCATAAATACGAACTCATGCCGCTTCACGACATTACGCAACGCATCGCGTCCATCTGCAAACTTGATTGGTTTACTACGGAGATCGCGCTCACGCTTGAGGACTTCGTCGTCGTGGATTATGTCAACGATCAAATTGACACACGAATCCAGTCCAAAGCCGTGGATGGCGCGCCTGATGAGATCATACAAAGCATCGCAAATCAACTGGTATCACTTGCAAACGGGAATCAATAACACCGACCTCAGACGACTGACCATCTTTCCTCTTTCTTCTCTCCCCACTTCATCCTTCATCTGATCTTCCCCCGTTTTAGTGGACATCAAAAATG
>CAZIYY010000199.1:0-5700 GCA_964543585.1 uncultured Anaerolinea sp.
ATTCTGGTCGAACTTCCACGACGGCGACCGCGACATCCAGGAATCCGTCGCGACGGACTACGACCCGCAATGGTTCACGCTGAACGGCCGCTGCTATCCGGAAACAAAGTACCCGAACGACTACCCCGGTCCGACCCCGCTCGCGTCATCCTCGGGGCTGACCACGGAGAATGTCAACTTCAGTCCGACCACCTTCGACAAGAGCCTTCCCAACTCGGCGCTGATCCAGGTGAAAGAGTTTGATCGAGTGTTGCTCCGTTTGGCAAACCTCGGCTACCAACAGCATGCCATGCAGTTGCCGGGCATCCCGATGCACGTGATCGGGCAGGACGCTTCATTGCTCCGCAATGGAGGCGTGGATACCTCGTATTGGACGAACACGCTCTACCTCGGGCCCGGCGAAGCGCGCGACGTGCTCTTCGATGCGCCGGCCTATAGCCTGCTCGCGCCCTCCGGCTCGGACAGCGTTGGCAATTACAACGTCTACTACTTCAAGAACCGGGACTGGCGGAAACTGTCGAACAACGGTCTTCCCGGACCCGGCGGCATGATGACCGAGGTGCGGGTGTACCAGAGCTTGGACCCGCAGATCGTAGTGAGCCAGACCTATGTCTAAGCCAATAGAGATTACCAAAGGAAGGAAGGCTAATATGACGAAAAGAACTCGATGGCTGGGCTTGGTCCTTGCGCTCGCCACCTGCGCCGCATTGCTGGCGCCCGGATCCGCCCGCGCCTTACCTGTAAGCCCGCCGAAAATCGGCGTGGTCTGCCTGAATGGACCCACCTTCAACTTGCAGACGAAGGCGGGCAACATCCAAACGCCCGAGGGCAACCAGATCTTCATGTGGAGTTACTCCGACAGCAGCGGCTTATTCCAATACCCGGGTCCCGTCCTGTGTGTCATCCAGGGCCAGACCGTTACGGTCAACCTCACGAATAACCTGCCTGAACCCTCATCAATCGTATTCCCGGGCCAGGAAGGTGTGAGCGCCTCTGGTACGGGTACAACTGCGGGACTGTTGACAACCGAGGCGCCAACTGGCGTGACCGTGACTTACACGTTCACAGCCAGCAGCCCCGGCACCTACCTCTATGAGAGCGGGTCGAATGTTACGAAGCAGGTGGAAATGGGCTTGTATGGCGCGCTCATCGTGAGGCCCAGCAATCCCGCTTATGCATACGATTCTTCAACGCAATTCGACCCGGGCCGGGAGTATATGCTGCTGCTCTCTGAAATAGATCCCGATCTGCATCATGCGGTCGAGGTGGGCGGCGCCTACGACTTCAACGCCCTGCACAACCGCTACTTCATGGTCAACGGACGCGGCTTCCCGGATACGCTCCAGAGCAACGGCACGGGACTCCTGCCCACCCAGCCTTATGGCGCGCTGATCCGCCTGCAGCCGATGACTCCGACCAATCAGCCGGCGCTCATCCGCATGCTCAATGCGGGCGTGGACAACCACCCGTTCCACCCGCACGGCAACCACACGCGCGAGATCGCCCAGGACGGGCGGCCCATCAAGACGGGCAGCAACGACGCCTCGACCGAGCACTTCGGCGAGACGATCGGTTCGGGCCAGACCCTGGATTACCTGATCCGCTGGGACAACACCGGCACGGATTCATCCGGCGCGGCGTTCAACGACAACTGGAATCCCCTGAACAACACACTGCCGCCACAGCCGAACTACACCAAGCTGCTCTTCACCAGTCCCACTTTCTACAGCGGGAATCCCTACCTGGGTTATAAAGGCACACTGCCAACCGGCACCCCTTCCCTGAACGTCTGCGGCGAGTGGTACTTCCCAATGCACAGCCACGCGCTCAACGAGTTCGTCAACTTCGACGAGCCCTTCGGCGGCATGGCGACCCTCCTGCGCGTGGATCCGTTCGGCGGCTGTTTCACATCGCCCACCTCAACGACCATCGTAGGCGGCTTGCTCAAGAGCGGGACCTATTCAGCCCTCGCAGTGGATAATGAAACACCGACGCCACTCTACTACCAGGTAAACCCGAAGACCACGACGCTCTCAGGCACAATCAACACCACCACCTCGCCGACGACGACTCTGGGCCCAGCAATCACGAGCACTACAGCAACAACCCTAACGGTAACGGCGAACGGGTTCCCTGCTGCTCCCTATTACATACGGATTGACAGCGAGGTCCTGCAAGTCACAGCAAAGAGCGGTCTCATTTGGACGGTTTCACGCGGTCAACTCGGCTCGCTTGCGGCAACCCATTCAAGCGGGGCGGGTGTTGCCTACGTCATCGGCGTTGCCTCCGCCTCGGGTTTCCCATCTACGGGCAATTACTACATCCGCATTGACAGCGAGGTATTGCAAGTCACAGGCGGACAGGGAACACGCGCCTGGAATGTGTCACGGGGACAATTGGGTACAGTTGCAGCAACCCACCTAACAGCGAACGCGACAGTAACCGCCCTCGCCAACGACTGGTATGCCGCTTTCTCGGGGGTTGCGACGGGAGCCCAGAACTTCCAGGTGACCTATAAAGGCAAGAATTGTACTGGCACCACCGGAGCAGCCTGTGCACCACTCACAACCAATCTCCCGCAACAGACGGTCAAAATCTGTAGCTGGGCGATCGTGCCAACCGGATGTTCAGCCTCCAACTCGATTGGGTGGGTTACCCTCCCAGGGCTGCCAACTCAACCTCAGAGCGTTGGTTCAACTGACTTATCCTCAACCTGGACGATACCCGGCCTCGCGAATAATTACATTGGCGCCGGCGCATACAAAGGTCAAGTCCGTATACTCGTCCACACTGATCGTTGGACTGCTACGGACCCAACTGCCTTCTCGACCTGGGGCAACTTCATGAAGCTCGTCTACGACGCGCCGTGATCGCAGAGCAGATAAGGAGAAACTGACCATGTATACATTCACACATAAATTCACTCGATCGCTGCTCGCGCTCGTCCTGGCAATTGGCGGGCTCGCCCTCACACGCTCGCACGCTTCGGCGGCCACACCCGTCTTTGACCTGTGCGCAATGACAGGCACCCTGGCGCCGCTCCCGGTGACCGCGCCTCTTACAACTGTCCCGATCTGGGGGTTCGGACTTGCTACAGCCGAGTTGGGCGATTTCACCCCAGATTGCAGCACGGTGACGAGCGTGAGTCTGCCGGGACCGCTGCTGGATGTGGGCGAAACTGACTTCGTGACGATCAAAGTCAAGAATGCCCTTCCCGCCGGGCACACAATCTCATTTGAAATTCCAGGCATATCCTTTGATGTGGGTCCCACTGATGCTGCAGTTGGCGCGACGGTCACACGTACCTTTACCGCCAGCGACCCCGGCACATATCTCTACCAGAGCGGCGGCGATGCCGGACGCCAGGAAGCCATGGGCCTCTACGGTGCGCTGATCGTGCGATCGGGAACATCGGGTCAGGCTTACGACGATGTTTCCACGGCATATGACGGCGAAGCCACGCTTGTCCTGAGCCAGATTGATCCAAATTTCAACGCGGCCCCGGACACCTTCGATATGAAAAACTATCTGGCGACGTACTGGCTGATCAACGGCAAAGCCTACCCGGATACAGCCACTATTCCCGCCCCAACTGGTTTGCGGCGACTCTTGCTCCGATACGTCAATGCTGGATACGACAACACGACCATGGCGTTACTTGGGATGCACGAGCAAGTGCTGGCGCGCGACGCGAACCTGTTGAATAACCCGTTCCTTGCCAATGCAGAGACGATTCCCACAGGCGGCACAGAGGATGCCATCGTGACGGTTCCATCAAGCGGGGCTGGTAGCGGAGCCGGTCCTAACGGTTTCGCGCTCTACAATCGCCAGTTGCACGTCACGAACGGCTCGCCTGCAAGCGGACCTGGCGGGATGTTGACGTTCATCACACCATGATGAAAGAGGATCAGTGAGCGAAAACGATACCTTCACTCCGCCTCTCTCACCCTCCTTTCCCGATGCACCCGGACAGCGACGATCGACGCGCCGGGTGCGTCTAGTAGGGTATGCTGTGGGCGTGATTCTGGTTGTCAGCATTGCGGCGCTTGGGTTCTGGATCACAACGGCAATGAGGGGCAGTGAGGCAACAATCGCTGCAACGAGCGCGCCTCCCGCAGAGCCTACGGCGGTCGTTCCGCTCGCATTGCAGCGCCCTGTCGTCACGGAAGATGGCTTGGTCGAGAAAAGCGGCGTGCGGCTCGTCTACGTGGCGGTGACCGGCGGCGGGGGGTTGATCGACCTCCGCTTCCAGGTCGTTGACCCGGATAAAGCGAACGCCGTACACGAGGAAGCGACGCCGCCGACCATCATTGACGAGACGACCGGGCTCGTGGTCAATGAATTGTTGATGGGTCACATGCATACCGCGCCTTACACCGCGGGCCAGACTTATTACCTGATCTTCGAAAACCCCGGAAATATTTTGCAAACCGGCAATCGAGTCAGCGTCCTGCTCGGGAACGCGGAGGTTGACCACGTCGTCGTCAAGTGAACAACTATAATGATGTCACTGCGAGCTGTTTGCTCCCGACGGCGTCCCCGCCGCCGGGGACTGCGGCGGGAGCAGTCGAGCAAGTATTGATCATAAAAGAGTTATCAATGGTTATGCCATTGCGTCAGATAAATCATCGTAAAAAATGGGCAACGCGCTTGCTTGTTTTCGTTTTAATGGCGAGCATCTTAAGTGCGAGCATCGCGTTTGCGCTCGATACGCGCCCGGCATCCGCCCATGCGTTTCTGCTTCGCACGGATCCCGCCGACGGGTCGGTTTTGTTGTCCGCGCCAAAGCAAATGCGATTATGGTTCAGCGAATCGATTGACCTCAACCTCACGAATATTTCCTTGCAGGACGGAACGAAAAAGACCTGGCAATTGAGACCCTATCCCGATGTCAATGATCGCTCTGCAGTCATAGTTAATCTGCCCAACAACTTAACGCCAAACGCATATCGCCTCACCTGGCGTACCGTCTCCTATTCAGATCTGCATGGCGCTTCCGGTGCAATCGTTTTTGGGATAGGACAAGCGGTCAGCCGCGAAGGATCCCGGCAAACACAAAATACGACTCTGTTTGCAGAAGTGGCTTTCCGTTGGATTGGCTTGCTCTCGTTTGCCGCCGTGATCGGTTGCCTGGCAAATATCTTGTTCCTTTTCCCTTCGGTCAGGGCAAAAATCCAGGGCGAACAACAGGATGAAATGACGCTCTCTTCGCTTCAAAGGAAAATCATTTCGCTTGCCTTGTGGTGCAGTATCGTTGCGCTGTTCGCCGGGCTGTTCGCGCTCTGGTCGAAAGCCGCCGCTTTACAGGCAGGCGCCGGATCGATCCTAAACTTCGATTGGAAGCTGGTTACGAGCCTGGCGAGCGCTCCCTATATCAAGCGGGAACTGGCGAGTGAGGGTTGTTTGATTGCCATCGCCTTGCTGATCCTTTACTGGCTCAAACGAGAAAATGAAATGACCCAGGAGGTCGTTCACCTCGCAAAGGGTGAAATCAGGAATGTTCTTTTATTTTCATTTGTAATTCTTTGGATCTTTTTCCAGGCTTTGAACAGCCATGCACTGGCATTCAATACTTTTTCTCCCGCCCGCGTGATCGCTTACGCGTTTCACCTGCTGGGAGCCGGGATGTGGATCGGCGGACAAATCGCTTTGATATTTTTTATCGCGCTTTACTACAGCACTAAAACGTTGAGAGGCAGT
>CAZIYY010000199.1:5710-7542 GCA_964543585.1 uncultured Anaerolinea sp.
CTAATCTGGCGCGCGAAATATATACGAGGTTTGGGGGTATTGCGGCAATGGGCGTCGCAATTCTAATCATCACAGGCCTCTACTCCGCAGGGCAGCAGGTCGCTTCTTTGGATGCGCTGCTGCTCACACCTTATGGCAAGGCCCTTATCTTGAAGACAGCAGTGGTTACATTAGCCGGCTTAATTGGATTATCGCACGCCTCCCATTTTCACCCGAAAGTTGCCACCGTTATCCAAAAACTTGTTCCTGCCCCGGCGCTGCGGATGATCTTCGGCAAAGCGAAGCCGGCATCCACATTGCGGCTGGAACTGCTGGGAGGCGTCACAATCTTTCTGCTGGCGGCATTCATGGGGTCAACGCCGCCAGCTCGAGGTCCGCAGTTCGATCCGCCCGCGCAAGCCGCGCAAGCGCCGGCTGAAAGCACGCAATCGCCCTCCTTATCCAGCATGGCAGATGACTTGCTGGTTAATTTCTCCATCAAGCCGAATCAGCCCGGACAAAATTTTATCAGCCTGGGCGTTTATGATACCCGGCGCCCGTCCCCGGGGCCCATCGAGGAAGTCGTCGTGACATTGCTTCCGCCGGGCGGGCGGGACGAAATTCAAATCATCGCGCCCTCGTCGGAATCGGATAGCGCGGGAAATTATCACGTCTCCACAGATGCCATCGGGTTTTCCGGTGATTGGAAGGTTTCGGTCCTTGTCCATCGGGCGGGATTAAAAGATGCGGTCCTCGATCTTCCATGGACGGTCTCGCCCTCCGCCTCCATCGTAATAAATCGTCCTGTTTTGATTTCAAGCCGCCCGCTCGCGCCTTGGCTCACGTTGGCGTCCCTTTTATTATCCATTTTGCTGGGCGGCGCATGGCTGGTTGTCGTCCTGCGGCAGAATCTTTTTCGCTTGCGCGATGACAAGGCATCCGTATCGCAGGAGATACGCTTATGAAAACGAGAACTTACATTCTTGCAGCGATCCTGGCTGCCGCGTTGTTGTTTCCCTCTGGAATTGTCCATTCGCTGGTCCAGCCCGGCCGGGTCGCGCCGATGGATGCCGCACTTCAAATGCGCTTGAAAAGTTTAGCCGCAAATGGGCAGGTCAGCGTGATCGTCACACTCACTGAACAAACGGATGTCAAAACAATCGGCGGCAAGAACCGGCATGAGCGGCTTCGCAACTTGATCAAGGCAAAGAAAAGCACTGCCGATAATTCCCAGGTCAACCTTCGCAAGATATTGAAGAGTTCGAAAGAGCGCGGCGATGTCAGTTCGTACACGCCATTGTGGATCGTCAATGCGATTGCCGTGACCGGCAATCAATCCGTCATCGATACGCTGGCGAGCCAGCCCGAAGTCCAAAGTATCGTTCTCGACCAAACCATTGCCGGTCCGCCAAGTGTGAGCGAGAGCCTGTCTTCCAATCCCGCAGAACAAAACCTGAATGTGGTGAACGCTCCTGCGCTGTGGGCATTGGGTTATCAGGGCCAGGGCATCGTCGTGGCGAATATGGATACGGGAGTAAGTTATACCCATCCCGATCTCAGCGCGCAATGGCGCGGCGGGACCAATAGTTGGTATGATCCTTACGGTCAGCACCCGACGACGCCGACCGATGTCAACGGACATGGCACCTGGACGATGGGCGTAATGGTGGGACGCGACGCGGGAGGCACTTCCATCGGCATGGCGCCTCAGGCAACGTGGATCGCAGTGAAGATTTTCAACGACAGCAACTCCGCCACAGTGAGCGCAATCCATCAGGGCTTTCAATGGCTGCTGAACCCGGACGGCGACCTGCAAACGAACGACGCGCCGGATGTTGTCAATAACTCATGGA
>CAZIYY010000200.1:0-7534 GCA_964543585.1 uncultured Anaerolinea sp.
AGCCGATGCCAAGCCCGCAGAGCGCTCCGCCCTTCGTCTACTACTCCTTGATCTGAAGATGGAAGTAGCTGGCGAAGCGGCCGATTGGTCCACTACATTAGCTCAGGTACCAGTCAGCCGCACAGATATGTTATTGGTGGAGTGGGATTTACTCCCCAGCGCGCCCAGTGAGGCTCTTGCAGAACTCCGAAAAGCCTGCCCAACCGCGCTGGTCATTATTCTCATCAGCTATCTGGACGCCCGTCAGCAAGCCGCCCTCTCTGCCGGCGCCGATGCGTTTATCAGCAAAGGTGAGACGTCCGACCGTGTGGCCGAGCGCTTGCGTGCTGTCGCCGCGAGTGTTCCCATTGCGCTGATGCCACCTGGCTGACAGAAAGAACGTGAAAAACCGGCGCACCAACACTGTCCCGAGCGCCGGCGCAAACTGGGACAGCTTTTCAAAGTTTCAAAGGATCTGGAGGATCAAACCATGAACAAAGATGTATTCGAAGGTAAATGGAAACAAATCCGAGGCGAGGCTAAAGCGTGGTGGGGCAAACTCACCGACGACGATCTGGAGCGGGCCGCTGGCAAGTTTGATGTGTTCGCCGGCTTGCTTCAGGAAAAGTATGGTTATACACGCCAGCGCGCAGTCGAGGAAATCGATAAGCGCGTAACGGAGTATGAGGCAAAGTTGAAGGACAGCACAGTCTCGACCCCGTAATTTGTCAGCGCGTATCATCGAGCCCTTTCTCAAATGAGATTGGGCAACCAAACACGGGCAACCGTGAATCTGAGAATCTGAAAAACTCAAAAGGAGAAGAAAAAATGAACCTTATCATATATCTCATTGCTGGAGCGATCGTCGGCTATATTGCCAGCAGGATCATGCGAACGAATTCACAGCAGGGCTTGCTGCTCGATATCGTAGTAGGCGTTATCGGCGCGTTCATCGCTGGTTACTTCATCAGCCCTCTGCTGGGTGTCGGGACAATCAATAATGCAGTCACCATTCCAACCATGCTGGTAACACTGGCGGGTTCCGTCGTTCTGCTGTGGATTGTCAAGGCAGTCCGCCGCTGATCGTGATACTGATGACCGTCCAGTTTTAGCATCCGGTCAAACGAACAGGCGAGGATGGTCCTCTTATTAATGGATCAGGCCCATGCTCAGAAGGAAAGTCAAAATGTCAAACGACAATAGAGTATCAGAAGTTAGAACATCACAAAGCGAACCAGGACGCGAGCAGCGAATCTTTACATTTAAAGCCAGTCAGTTGATCTGGCTGGCGTTCGGTGTCCTCGAGGTTCTTATTGCTCTTCGCATCGGACTGATGCTGGTTGGCGCTAACCCGGGTAGTCCGGTTGTTGCCTTGATCTACGGTTTCACAGCCTTGTTCCTGATCCCCTTTGTGGGGTTAATTGGTTCACCAGCGGTTGGCGGCATGGTACTGGAAGTCTCTTCCATGTTTGCAATGCTGATCTATGCCCTGATCGCATGGGTTGTTGAAAGAACAGTCTGGCTGATCTTTTACCGTCCGCGCGGCACCGTGGTGGGCGTTACTGAAACTACGACCAGCGAGCACCATAGCACCCCGTAATCATAGCAGGCAAGTATGGAGGATAATTCCTTCCGCCGCGATCGATAAGGGTCCGACACGCAGCAACAGAGCAAGGCTTTTTGGGCGCCACCAGCCTGCAGATTTTTGATCGCATCCTAAATTGGCTGGCTGGTCTCGTTCAGTTGACGGAAGAAGAGCAGGAGGATGCAGGTATTTATCTTGGCGATCAACGCTTGCGACTAATATATGATCAGGTGATTTGACACCTGCGTATTCAACACGGCAATGGCAACAAGCAAGCGCTTAGCATACTCTGATGATAAGGAGAAAATGCCATGCTGCATTCGAATTTCACTCAACAGCATGTCTTCATCGTAGGGGAAGGCTCATTGTTCGATGACGGTATTACGCAATTGCTGGCACACGGAACCAATTTAGTCGTGTCACGCGCAATATACTCCGACGGATCTTGCTTTTCTGAATATGATCAAGCAGGACCAGCCTGATGCGATTTTTGCTATGCGACTCTGGTTCGCTGGACACGGCGCGCATCCTCGATTCGTTTTCATCACATCCTATAGTAATGGGACTGACTATTGTTGTTGCCCGACTCTGCAACAACGTGATTGAGAGATATTAGAGACCAAACCTTGTTGAGGGGAAGATGTCCTATAAAGCACAACGAATCATCGCCAGGACAAGAGACGATCTGTTAAACAATTTGAGGAGAAAACATAATGATTAATAAGAATCAAGAACCCGAATACCACAATAATAATATTTTAGGCGTTTTATCCGGACTGTTGATCGGCGGCCTGGCGGGCGCAGTGACGATGCTATTTCTGGCGCCGCAATCTGGAAAAAGAACCAGAATACAAATCCAGGAAAAAGGCATCGAACTACGTGATCGAGCCACTGGAATAGTGGAAGATGCCGTGGCGCAGGTGCGTTTGAATGGAAACAAGATTGCCAGAGATGGACGACGGAAAGCCAATGAATTACTGCATCAAGGTCAAAATCTGGTTGCCGAACAATTAGAGCATGTAACCGATGCGGTAAAAGCCGGGAAAAAGGCAATCCAAAGTTCCTAAGGCTGATGGATAAAGGCGCGTTCGTTGACGCCGCGAAAGTTGAAAATCAAGGCCATACGAATCCCCAAAGAAAGGAGATTTTCATGAATTTTACCAAAAACATAGGCTTCCTGTTGTTAGCCATATGGCTCATTCTCACAGGCTTGTCCGCGTTCGTATCAATGGGCGGCTTGGGCACGATTTTGTCAATCCTTGCCTTAGCAGCCGGCGTCTTCATTTTGCTGGGCCGCTAGATCAACTGTCACCCGGGAAATCCAACCGGGTGACATTAAGGTTAGCTAGAAGAAGACTTCCTTACGTGAACGGATCACCCTATTTTTTCACGCAACGAATTCATAACAAGGACGCAAACAACATGTCTGAACTGATGATAAAGCCTCCATTGGAAAGAAGCAAAATTGAACTTGAAATTATCCTGCGCTGGGAGGATGATGGCGGACAAATATTTGAGCGCCGGCAACCCAATAAACCCGTCATATACGGATATGGCTCGGGAACCTGCAAAACGAATGATGAGTGTCAGAGGAACACGAACAGTAGGTTAGGTAAGGATGTCACTTCATCCACCCTTGCAACCGTATGATTGGACATTCCGGCGGGTAGTGTGGGCGACTCTGGTGTTGATCTCTGTCATCCTTGGTTTCTGGCTTCTCTATCGATTTAACCAAGTCATTTTCATTTTATTTGTTGCCATCGTGATTGGCACAGTGATCAGACCAGCTGTAGCCTGGTTGCATCAGCGAGGGCTCCCTCGGATAGCGGGGATTATTCTTGTTTACTTCCTGCTTCTCGTCCTGCTCATAGGCTTTCTGCTGTTGTTATTTCCGTTGATCGTCGAGCAAAGTACAACCATTGCTGCCGCGATGCCGGGCTACTACCAAAACCTGCGCGAGTGGATGATCAATTATCCCAATCAATTGATTGTGCGCTTAAGTGAATTCATTCCAAATACCCTCCCAAATCTCAAGCCACTACAGCAAACAGGACAGGAGGTAATGGTTTCAGCAGGGCAGGCGCTGAGTTATGTAACATTGGCCGCTAAAGCCATCTTTATCGCCATCGTTATTTTGGTATTGGCTTTTTACTGGACACTTGATGGGCCGCGAACCATCCAATCACTCTTATTGCTGATTCCACAAGGCCAGCGCGAGAGCATAAGCGAACTTATTTCGGCCATGGAAACCAAGGTTGGTTCCTACATAGCCGGGCAAGGTATCCTTTGCCTGGTCATTGGCATCATGGCATTGCTTGCCTATTTGCTCATCGGCTTGCCCAATGCTCTGGTGTTGGCACTTGTAGCTGGCGTGATGGAAGCTATACCGATGATTGGGCCACTGCTTGGTGTCATTCCGGCCGCGCTGGTTGCACTGTCCATTGCGCCCAACAAGCTAATTTGGGTCATCGCCGCGACAGTCGTCATCCAGCAGTTGGAAAACAGCCTGCTGGTGCCACGTGTTATGCGTAAGGCGGTAGGGGTCAACCCATTCGTTACGCTACTGGCTCTTTTTGCCTTTAGCTCTTTATTTGGTTTTGGCGGCGCGCTCACGGCAATTCCCATGGCTGCCATTATTCAGCTCCTACTCGATCGCTTTGTCTTTCATCCAGCAGCAATGGAGCCTGAGGTCTCGGCTGGCCGTGATTATGCAAGCCGGCTGCGCTACGAAGCACAGGACTTGGCCCAAGACCTGCGTAAACAAGCGCGGCTCAAGAAAGGAGGATCGGATCTAAGGGTGAAGCAGATTGATCATGTGATGGATGAGATTGAGGGCATTACCACCGACCTTGATGCCTTACTGGCACTCATCCCAGCCTCGGAAACATCATGACAAGGCAATTTGTAGTGTTTGGTACAGCGGTTATGACGACTCTGCTGGCTTTGGTTGTGCTATGGCAATTCCATATTGTGGTCGTTTACGTTCTGATCTCGCTTGCGCTTGCGGCAACCGTCCGCCCATTTGTTAAGTACTGGACTGGGCGCGGCTTCGTGACGCGTCTGGTTTTGATTTTGCTCTACCTGGTTGGCTTGGGCAGCTTTGGTTTCCTGATCTTCTTTGTCGGTAAGTTCGCTATCAGTGATATTCAACAATTAACCCGAACGCTATCAGTCCAGGGTACCTGGAGGTTGCCACCGTGGTTGGAGGGCAGCTCATTCCAATATGCGCTGATTGCACGCCTGCCAACCCCAGATAAGCTGTTTGAAGCAGTTACCGGGCGAACAAGGTCAACTTGTTCTACCCGCCGTCCTCGGCTTCACGAAGGACGTTGGCGGTATTGTGAGCGGCGTATTCGTCGTTCTGTTCCTCAGTCTCTACTGGAGCATCAATCAAATTCATTTTGAACGACTCTGGCTCTCGCTGCTTCCATCTGAACTACGCAAACATGCGCGAGGCATTTGGCGGACAATCGAGCCTGACCTTGGCGCTTATATACGCAGTGAGGTAGTCCAAAGCCTCCTGGCGGTATTGCTATTGGGCCTTGGTTATTGGTTGCTCGGATCCCCATACCCAACACTGCTGGCGCTGATCGGCGCGCTGGCATGGTTGATACCCGTAGTAGGCGCGGCCCTGGCTGTGATTCTGCCACTATTCATAGGCCTGCTGACAGGTGTGCAACTTAGCCTGTTTACGACTCTCTATACGCTCATCGTCTTAATTGCCCTGCAAGTATGGGTCGAGCCACGCCTTTTCAGACGCAAGTGGGATAATCCTATTCTGACCTTAGTCATACTCCTAGCAATGGCAGACGCTTTTGGTCTGCTTGGCATCATTGTAGCGCCGCCCTTATCAGCTGTATGCCAAATCTTGTGGAATCTCCTGGTCAGCAACCGCCTTGCTTCCGGGGCTGCAACTCAGGTTTCAGATCTCAAAGAACGGCAGGCGCACTTGAGGACTACCATAGAGGATATGGATGAATTGCCTCCTCCATTGGTGGCGAGCAGTATGGAGCGTCTCACCGATCTGCTTGACAAAGCTGGCCCAATTCTGCAAGCGGCTCTGCCCACTGAACCCTCCGATCTATTCCACTCACTCCGGCCCTGGGCAGCCTGAATGGGTCACCAATATACAAAACCCTGAATAAACCAACATCGCGCGCGGCTACCAGCAGCAGTAAAAAGAAATGGTTGAGAACATTCGTCAGTAAGATACGATCAATGGAATAGCGGCATTGTTAGTGTCTCCCCCAAGTGACGGAGACAAACACTCCCCGGCGGATGGATGCGGCTGGGGAGTGTTTGTTGTATGATGAGTTATAGAACAAATCACACAAAAGGAGAAATCTCATGCTTACCTGGATTATTGTAATTCTACTCATACTATGGTTGCTCGGATACTTCGGCCCGAATCTTTTTTCTGGCTTTCCGCGCTCGGGCAATGCTGTCCACGTCTTGCTCGTCATCGTGGTTATCATTGTTGTTTTAAACCTGTTAGGAATCATGTAAGTCCGCAATTCGCTCGATTAAAAATTAGGAGGGACGGCCAAGACAGACTGCCTCTTCATACACATACGAGAAAGGAGATTTCCCATGTTATACACTATCGTTGTAGTTCTACTAGTACTGTTTTTGATTGGCGTCCTGCGATAAAGCCAACAGCTCAAATATCATAGCTTTGAAGGAGAAAAACGTTGAAATTGTATTTGCTCTTATCGTTATGGATTTGTTTATCTTGCTAGTTTATCCATTTGTATTTATGCACAGCAAACCTCGCCAGTTTGCAAATTCAACAGGAAGGTAATTATGCGTACTCAAAAGATTTATTTTCCAGACCAGCAAACGTTTTGCGTTTTCCCTAATGAGCCTTCGAGTCTGGCGCAAGCTATCTCAGAATTGCGCTTGAAAGTCAGCTATCCGGTTATCGTACTGATCGGCGGTGCGATTGATGAACACCAAGCGGGTGCAACTCAGCGGGCTATCCAGACTATTTCCCGAATCGCAGAAGATATGAATGCTGTCGTTATCTGCGGAGGAACAGATCTGGGGGTTATCGCGGAAATCGGCCAGATAAGACGTTTGAAGCATTACAAATTCCCATTAATTGGCATAGCGCCTGAAGATTTGGTAGCCTGGCGGCTTGCAGAGTACAAAGTTTTTATGGTGGGGGAAACAGTGCTGGCAATTAGAATCTCATTACTCCCATTTCATCCTTGTGCCCGGCAGTCAGTTTGGGGATGAGTCCCCTTGGATTGTCGCTGCAGCAACCATATTATCCAGAGGTCACCAGTCTGTAACGATCTTGATCAATGGCGGCGAAGTTTCCCGGAAAGACATCGAACTGAGTTTGGAGCAAGGCCGTCCAGTCATCGCTTTGAGTCGCACGGGGCGACCGGCGGATGAAATAGCACGGGAACCCAGCAGGCACAAATTGATTACCGTGGTACCGGCAAATGCTGAACAACGGATCGTTGAAGCTATTCAATCAGCCATATCACCGGCAGAAAAAAGGGTGTATCCCGACCTCATGCATGAAAAGATGGTCAGCATAGTGTAATCTATGAGGAGTTGAATTCATAATCAGTAGGAGCTAAGTCTTCGGAAACGATTGAAGTGGGAGCAATCAAGGCCCAAATTTACCAGACTAGATTACACTTGTAAAAACTGTCGCTTCTTGTATTAATCCTAGAAGAGACAAACACAGTTTTCCAAACTATATTAACAGAATAGGAGTCGACACCAATGTTCACCAAGATAGACAAGACGAAACCCAAAAAAACTTCCAGAGGGCAACGCAAGCACGTCAGGCGGATGAAGCAGGAGTCTCGTAAAACAGGCATCCCCGAGAATCAATTGAAAAAAAGGGTGCGCTCACCAGAAGGATCTAAAAAAGAGGCTTAACTGTTGAGATATTAATATGGGTGTCACCGCACTTAAAGGTGGTTAGTTTGCCCATTGTTGGGCCAGTTGAAG
>CAZIYY010000201.1:0-7360 GCA_964543585.1 uncultured Anaerolinea sp.
CAGTTTCTCTTCCATGCACCCCCTTTGGACTCGCGGAAAAAGATTACACACCCGCGCAGAAACTTATCGAAGCCGATGCAATTCTTGCACTAGCCACCGACTGCAACCCCGGCACAACCTGGAATGAGTCCATGCAATTTGTGATCGCGCTCGCCTGCCGCACAATGGGACTCACTCCCGCGCAAGCCATCGCCGCCGCGACGATCAATGCCGCGCACGCAATCCGAAGGTCCGATTTGATCGGCTCCATCGAAGTCGGCAAACAGGCGGATATGTTGATCCTGTCCGTGCCAGATTATCGTCATCTCGGTTATCGCTATGGGACGAATCTTGTGAAGCAAGTAATCAAGCGCGGACAAGTCTATTCTGTGGATGTGGGGTATTATCGAACTGCCTGATGATTTCACCGCGACACTTGCGCCTGCGCGCGATTTGTGTCGTTCAAGCATATGACATCACAGGTTGACGGTTGTGCTATACTGAATCAAAGGGTTCTTCGATGATACTGCTGGAACGTGATTTGCATTTGAAAGCTTTACGTTCCGCCTTGAACGAGGCGGGGGATGAAGGCCGCGTGGCATTGGTCTACGGCGAGGCGGGGATTGGCAAGACATCGCTCGTTGAGCATTTTGTAAAAGAACAGGAAAAATCATGGCGGATATTGAGAGGAGCCTGTGACTCATTATTTACACCGCGTCCGCTTGGTCCGCTGTATGACATTGCGCCTCAGATATCATCCCCGAAGGGGGCTCAGGGAAACCTGCCCGCGCTTCTCGATTCGGAATCCAACCGACAGGCAATTTTCTCTGCATGCTTGAATGAACTCAAAGAGCGGTCAACTATTCTCGTCATCGAAGACGTTCACTGGGCGGACGAAGCCACCCTCGACCTTCTTAAATATTTGAGTCGTAGAATCCGTCAAACCACATCGTTGATGATCCTGACATATCGCGATGATGAGATTGGCGTTGACCATCCCTTGCGGCTTCTATTGGGCGATCTTGCCTCTTCACACGCTCTTCATCGTATTCCCGTTTCGTCTCTTACAAATGAAGCAGTTCGTGAATTGGCGAAGAACAAGGATGTTGATCCCCTAGCGCTTCATCGTCTGACAAATGGCAACCCGTTCTTTGTAACGGAAGTTCTGGCTGTTGAGAGCCGTATTCCTGAAACTGTGCGCGATGCAGTGCTGGCGCGCGCCGCGCGGCTGTCGCTTTCGGCGCGGGCAGTGTTGGAAGCCGCGGCAGTGATCGGGTCACGCGTGGAGACGTGGCTTTTGTCGAATATCGTTGGCGCAGAGTCTGCAAATGTCGAAGAATGTATCGCCCATGGAATGCTTCAAGCGCAAGGCGACTATTACGCCTTTCGTCATGAACTTGCGCGGCACACCATCCTTGAATCTATTTCCCCACAGAGAAAAATCGCGTTGCACCACCTGACATTGAACACGCTCAAGGAATCACCTGTGACGCGCGAAAACCTGGCGCGGCTTGCCCACCATGCCGAAGCCATCAATGACCGCCAGGCTATACTTGAATTTGCTCCTTTGGCGGGATGGTGGGCAAGCGAGTTGGGCGCGCATCGTGAGGCCGTAGCACACTACAAGACGGCGTTGCAATATGCCAATGTGCTCTCTGCCGAAAAGCGCGCCGAATTGCTTGATAGTTATGCCGATGAGTGCGACCTGACGGAAAATACAGCTGAAGCGAAACGAGCGCAAGAGGAGGCATTAAACCTCTGGCGCGAACTCGGGCAAGGCGAAAAAGAAGGACGCGCGTTGCGGCGGCTCTCAGAGTTTGCCTTTACTCTTATCCAGAAACTCGAAGCAGAACACTATTTAGTAAAGGCAATCGCCATGCTGAAAGAGCTCCTGCCCTCAAAGGAACTGGCTATGACGTATAGCCTCAAGTCGAGATTGCATTTGTATGCCGACCAATTTGACGAAACCATCCATTGGGGGTCACGCGCCATTGAACTGGCTGAACGGCTTGGAGATCTCGAAACTTTGGCCCACGCTCTCACCAACATTGGCATGGTCGAAATGAAACATGGCAAACATGCTGAAGGACAGCCAAAATTGGAACGCGGTTTACAACTATCTCTTGACCATGGCTTTCATTATCACGCTGCGCGGGCATTCATAGACCTTGCTATTGGGCTTTCGTATCTTCGTGATTACACATCCGCTTTGCATCGTTTTGAAGAAGCGCTTGCCTATTGCTCTCAACATGATCTGGATTACTGGCATACAGTGGCATTAGGCAATCGCGCGCTATATCGCATTGAGCATGGTCAATGGAATGAAGCGGAACAGGATATCCTCGCCGCAGAGCACGGAATGAGCGCGCCGATAGAAGATGTGACACGTGCCCGTTTATGGTTACAGGTGCGGCGCGGTAATCCCATCTCGCCAGAAGCGCTTCACACGGCAAGTACGCTCAAACTTAATTCTCCCCTATTCGAGACGGTATCTCTTATCGCCGCCCTGCTGGCTGAGGCGGCTTGGCTAAGAGGTGATCTGGCGCAGTGCCGCGTCGAGGCAGAGACTATATTTCAAATCGCCTGCCAGCGCAATGCCCCGAAGCCAATCGGTCACTTGGGTTACTGGATGTGGCGTGCCGGGGCAATCAATACCCCTCCACCCAACGCGGCTGAACCCTATGCGATTCAAATTGCCGGGAACTGGAAAGAAGCGGCTGAGATATGGGAAAAATATGGCTGTCCCTATGAACAGGCGATGGCGTTAATGGACGGCGATGAAGCCGCGCAATTAGCCGCGCTGGAAATCTTCGAGCGTATCGGCGCGCGCCCCGCGCTGGAACTCCTCAAACAGAAAATGCGCGCAGCAGGTATAAGCGTCCCGCGCGGACCGCGACCTGCCACGCGCGAGCATCCTTTTGGTCTCACCGCCCGCGAGATGGAAGTGCTGGCTTGCCTTGCCGAAGGATTAAGTAATAGCGCAATCGGCAAAAAACTCAGTCTCTCAACGCGCACGGTGGAACATCACATCGCATCCATTCTGCAAAAGATGGGGGTTCAAACACGCGCGGAGGCGGCTGTATTGTCTTCCAAGCAGCATCTGCTTGCTACCAAATAGTTTCTTTAGATCCCCTCGGCTCTTCAAATACAAATTAGGCGGTATGTTCCGCCAATCTGGGTGGACTCACCGATGAAATCTTCGTCAACGTGGAGTACTATTTGATTTAGATTCATCCATTGTTTGTCGGCTCTCAAGGAATTCACTTTTGGTTTCGATGACTGATAGATTCAAAGAGACCGAACCAAGAAATAGAAAGGTAGCCAGACCATGATTCGAAAAGTATTTGTTCTCATCCTCATGAGTGTGCCTTTGGCGGGAGCGGTTAATACCGCCACTCCCATCCCAGTGCTGTTAGCGATGGGAGGCTTGATCATATTTGCCCTCACCGTTGCCACGCGCAGCGAACAGCCGTAAAGCCCTGCAGCACATTTCCTCGCTGGGGCACCAACGGCCTGCCCAGTGGGGAGATTTTCCGGCACAGGTTATTGAAATCATCATTTTTTACAAATCAACGCCACGGTTGAGTATCGCGTGCGTTTTGCAGAAGAAAAAGATGCCGGCGCAATCACGCGCCGAGGTGGTCGCGCGGGCGCTGAAAGACGACCTGCATCATTCATAATCTGGCTTTGCTTTTTCCTCCAGACCTCCAACTCAAAATAGGTAATGCAATACCCCAATATAGGCGGTGTCACCGATGTTCTAAATCGCGCGAGGTCGTAAGATAAAGTCAGAATTAATCGTGTCAGAACACTTGAAAGGAGAATGACATGGACAGGAATTTTTACTACCAGACTCGGGCTAAAGAGCACCAACGCGAGATTTCACAAGAGTTGGCAAACCGCCATCTGCTCAGTGAGGCTGAAGTGAAATCCCTCGCCGCGAAACGCGTGAAACGAATGGCATTGCGGTTCGCGCCCGCCATGATCATTGTCACTTTAATCGTGTTCCGCTTCCTCGGCTAAAACTTTGTTGATCCATTAAATCAGGTCATGCGTGCTTGATGAGACGTTTTCACGTTTCTCCTCCAACAAGCACATGTCGGGGGGTCCGACCCGCATCCAGGCAATCCCTGATGCGGGTTCTTTGTGAGACCTCGGAGTTTTCCAAAAACTCCGAGGTCTTTGCTTGGTGGTACTCAGACCATGCGATTTGTGAAGCATGCGGATGCAAGACAACGATCTCTGCCTCGACGACTAATGCGCAGGAGTAATTCTTTGCTCGCTGCCAAAAGCGCCAATTCGTTACAACGTTCCAAAACTTGAGATGGGGTCTAAACGCTTCGAGCAGATCCATCCATGGATTTCCCATATTTGCTCCAGCCCCTTTTCACCACTTCTCCGCAATAGATGGCGCCTGTAGCCGCACTTTAGAATCCGAATGACATTTTTACGGTGATACCCGGTGTTGGCTGTGAATTCATCCAGAATCTTGTGCTTTTCTGCTTTGCTGGCTTTCGGGTATCTTGCCTGGACTTCTGCGTGCAATTCGCGCTTGCTTCGTTGACTCATGATATGCTCAAGTATAATTATTTCTCTCGAAGAAACTCACATTGCTTGAAAAACCTGACATCGCTCATGAACTCATCATTTTCCATTTACAGGAGGAATACAATTTACGCGTCGCCGAATTGACCTTCCTCCCTCTCGGCGCGGACTTGAGCACAGCCGTCTATCGCGTTGTCACGGACGATGGAACAGCATACTTCCTGAAATTGAGAAAAGGCTTCAACGAAATCACCGTGACCGTGCCGCTATTTCTCAAGTCGCAGGGGATACAAGAAATTATTGCCCCGTTTGAAACCAAGTCAAAGCAAGGCTGGGCGGATTTTGGCGAGTACAAGCTAATCCTATATCCCTTCATCGAAGGCAAAAACGGCTTTGAGATGGAATTGACGGATCATCACAGGCGAAGTCTTGGCACAGCCTTCAAAGGGATTCATACTGCACAAGTCCCACCAGATATCAAAGAGTCCATCCGAAAAGAAGCATTCTCTTCGGAGTGGCGTGAAGACATGAGGTCATATCTGGCAAAGGTTGAGAGAGAAACCTTTAACGACCCAACTTCCGTGAAATTGGCAGAGTTCATAAAATCCAAACAAAGTGAAATAAACGGTCTCATTGAACGCGCCGAAGAACTTGCTTCAGAGTTTCAATCCAAACCATTGGAGTTTGTCCTTTGCCACACGGACATTCACGGCGGCAACATCCTGATCAGTGATAAAGACGAACTCTACATCGTGGACTGGGACGCTCCCATCCTTGCGCCAAAAGAACGCGACCTGATGTTTATCGGTGGCGGGATTGATGAAATCTGGAAGAGCGAACGGGAAGAAGCCGTGTTCTATGAAGGCTATGGCAAAACGGATATTAACCTGTCCGCGCTGGCATACTATCGTTACGAGCGAGTTATTGAAGATCTGGCCGTGACTTGTGAGCAATTATTATTGACAGACGAAGGCGGCGCAGACCGCGAACGATCCTATGGGTGGTTCATAAGTAATTTCGAGCCGGGGAGTACAATTGAGATTGCTGAGAAGACTTTAGTAGATTGAGATGAGATATATATGCAAAAAATAATTTCTTCTGATATTGTGGTCGCTTATTCCCATTGCCCAAGGAAGGCATTTCTCCTGATGTCAGGAGAACAAGGTGTAGATGTAGAATATGTAAAAATTTTGAAGCAGAAAAGATTTTTGCGAAAAAGTAAATACATCAAGGAAATTAAATCAACTGGGTCTGATGTTCAAATTAACAAATCGTATAGCTTGAAAAAATATGGGGATGCTCTTGTAAATGTCAATCTGAAATCAGAATACTTTGAAGCTGGTTGCGACATCCTTGAACGAGTTGACAAGGTGCCCTCATCAAAAAAGGCAGGCTATGAGCCAACTATTTTCATTGGTACACGCAGTATAAGCAAAGAACATAAGCTTGAATTAGCTTTTGTGGGACATATCCTAAGTGAATTTGATGGTCAAATTCCTGAAAAAAGCACGATCGTAAATGCTGACGGAGATAGACATAAGTTAAATCTAAAACCTCTTATGAAATCAATTCGGAAAATCATTTCGACTCTACGAGATTGGTTGACATCTCCTCCAAGCCAACCGCCGCCAATTATTCTGAATAGACATTGCCCTTATTGTCAATTTCAGGAATCATGCAAACGCCAAGCGGAGCAGGCTGACAACCTAAGTCTGCTTTCTGGAATGACCGCAAAAGCTCTTCAAAGATACGAAAAGAAGGGCATTTTTACTATCAATCAGTTGTCATATTTATTTAAGCCAAGAAGACTTAAGAAGCAGGCAAGAAGCCATCATAAGACTCACAAACCCGAATTACAGGCATTAGCGATTCGCACGGGGAAAATATACATTCAGGAGATGCCGCACTTTTCTCGGCAGAATGTCGAACTCTTCATCGATATCGAGGGCATCCCAGATCGGCACCAGTATTATTTGTTTGGGCTACTGGTGTGCGAGGAAGGTAATTGTATGTATCATCCCTTTTGGGCAGATTCCATAAGTGATGAAACTCAAGCTTGGCAAAATCTTATCGACAAAATCAAAAGATATCCTAACGCACCAATTTATCACTACGGGAATTATGAACTACGAGCGATAAATGCTCTTTCAAAGCGATATGGGGATGATATAGATAACATCAAGAACCAACTAGTAAATATAAACTCGCAAATATATAGCAAAGTTTACTTTCCAGTTAGTTCAAATGGATTGAAAGAAATAGGTAGATTTATTGGTGCGAATTGGATACTTCCAAATTCATCTGGACTTCAGAGTCTTGTCTGGCGCTACAAGTGGGAAATAACCCAAGATGACAAGTACAAAAACTATTTGCTAACATACAATAAAGATGATTGTTTAGCACTAAGCCTGTTGACTGATGAACTCTCAAGAATAAAGGACACAGCAAATATTTTGTCTGGAGTAGATTTCATAAGCACTCCTAAACGTAACACAACAGACACTGGGAAGCAGATTCATGATTATTTTGAGGCCATATTGAAATCTGCTCACGCCAACTATGACGAAAAGAAAATAAGGTTTCGCCGCGAAGTCGGGAAAGACGAAATAATAGTGGACAAGCCAAGAAGTGGACGCAAACTTGGATACCAGGGACAGAGGAAAGTAAAGCCGAAGCCAACAAAAATTATTCGAGTTTCATCAGAAGGGCAGGTTTGCCCTAAAGACGGTACACAACTCCGACCGAGAAAGCAAATATCTAAAAGGCTATTTTCTAAAAGACTAGTTGCGACCTGCAATGACATTGGTTACACCTGATTCTAATGCGAAGCGCTGCA
>CAZIYY010000202.1:0-7290 GCA_964543585.1 uncultured Anaerolinea sp.
TCCTTTTGATGCAACGTTACCTTCAAAGTAACATTTTATCGTGAGGCATTACGCTCTCAACCATCCCTTTGATGATGGCGCGTGGGATTCTTTCATCCATACCTCCGTGCTTCATAATTCACTCACCTTACACAATCCTTGCTCATATACTGAAAGTGGGCATAAATTGCGGTTTTAAGAAACGAGGGACAAAGGATTTGGTAAGATATGGGCATGACCAAACAATTTGATTCAGCCCGGAAATCGTGACAGAGATCAGCTATCAACGCTACAATCATCTTGCGTCCATAGTCCAACGCCGTATGGATGCAATCCGTCTAAAATCGCATGGCATGTTGTACAAGGAAATTGCGGAGATTATGGGAACTGCTGAAAAAAACCTTAATCTGCGTTGCCGAAAAGTGGGCATAATGCGGGTCTGTCAGACTACCTTGAGAAAACCATAATGGGAGTTGAGGTCCAAGAAGAGATATCGCCCTCAACGAACGTGTGAGAATGAGCAAATGATTAGAGTCTTGTGTTCGGGGTAAAGACGGACGCTTCAATTTCATCAGGTGCTGAAAGGAGAAAACACCATGAAAAGAATCGCTTTGTTATTTTTGATCGCCTTCACGATGATACTGGTAAGTGCCTGTGGCGCTCCTACTCAACCTGCCGCGACAGAAGCGCCCGCAACTCAATCAGGCCCAGTGGAAGCCAGCCCTGTTGCCAGTGCGCAGGTGGATATCGCACTGGCGGATAATACAATTGAATCGTCACTGACCACTTTTCAGGTTGGCGTGCCGTATACCTTTGTCATTGCCAACACAGGCCGTCACCCGCATAACTTCGATATCAATGCGCCTGTGTCGGTGACAGGCAGTTTGGAGGCAGCCTTGAAGAGCGCGTTGCTGGCTGTGCCCCAAGAGCAGCTCAGCCCCGGCGCGAGCATGACAGCGGAATTCACCTTCCCCGATTCTTCTGCGGGGCAGTTATTGGAATTTTCCTGCCTCATCAAAAAACATTATGATGATGGGATGTTGCTGCCGATTACCGTCACAAAGTAATTGAAATCTTTGGAATCAAAAAGTCGGGACTTTCACATCCCGACTTTTTTCATATTTACCTTCTGACTTTTTTCTTTGTGTTCACCTTTGCCCCTTTTTTCTTAACCGCCTTTTTTACAACTTTCTTCATCAAGGCTTTCTTTTTTACCACCTTCTTCTTCAGCGCAGCCTTCTTCGCTACGACTTTAGACCCTTCGGCTTTGCTCAGGGCAGGCTTTTGACTCTTCGGCGAGCTCAGAGCGCCGCTTTCGACTTTCACTGCAGGCACAGTCTTATCCATCCAATTGATAATCGCGTCGCCAAATTCTGAACACTTGACCTCGCTCGCTCCGTCCATCAAACGTGCGAAATCATACGTGACCGTCTTCGCCGCGATCGCGCCCTCCATGCCCTTGACGATCAAATCAGCGGCTTCGCCCCAGCCCATATAACGAAGCATCATCTCGCCTGAAAGAATGACCGAGCCTGGATTCACTTTATCGAGGTCGGCATATTTGGGCGCAGTGCCATGCGTCGCTTCGAAGATGGCGTGACCAGTCACATAGTTGATGTTCGCGCCCGGCGCAATACCGATTCCGCCAACCTGTGCGGCTAACGCGTCAGAAAGATAATCGCCGTTGAGATTCATCGTGGCAATCACATCGTAATCACGCGGACGAATCAACACGAATTGTAAAGTAACATCTGCGATGGAGTCTTTCAATAACAATTTGCTCTTCCATTTTCCGTCGCCATGTGACTCCCACAACTTCAAGGCTTCCTCCACTTCGGCTTTGATTTCGCCTTGTTGCGCGGGGGACATCATGTCGAAACCGGGGTCAATCATCCTGGCATTATCTTCAACGGAGAGACTCGCATTCTTTTCTTTGTTGCCGAGAATCCACGTCTCGCGTTCGGTGACGACCTCATTTCTAAATTCACGTTTTGCCAAAATATAACCCCAATCCTTGAACGCGCCCTCGGTGAACTTCATGATGTTGCCTTTATGGACGAAGTTCACGCTCCTGCGCTTGTTAAGCAAAGCGTAACTGATCGCCGCGCGGATGAGTCGTTCAGTGCCTTCAACGGATACAGGTTTAAATCCAATGCCCGAAGTCTCGGGGAAGCGCATCTTGGCGTATTCTTTCGGAAATGCTTCCTTGAATAATTCCTTGAACTTCCTGTTGTCTTCCGTCCCATTCGCAAACTCGATGCCCGCATAAATATCCTCCGTGTTCTCGCGGAAGATGACCATATCCACAAACTCAGGATGCTTCACGGGCGAAGGCACGCCAGTGTAATAACGCACAGGGCGCAGGCAGACATAAAGGTCAAGCAGTTTGCGAAGCGCGACATTCAATGAACGGATGCCGCCTCCAATGGGCGTCGTGAGCGGTCCCTTGATCCCAACAAGAAACTCCCTGAATGCGTCCGTTGTCTCATCGGGCAGCCAACTTTGGAACATCTTGAACGACTTCTCGCCCGCGTACACTTCCATCCAATGGATTTTGCGTTTGCCGCCGTAAGCCTTCTCCACCGCCGCATCGAACACGCGCTGGGATGCGCGCCAGATATCGCGCCCCGTTCCGTCGCCTTCAACGAACGGGATGATTGGATTTTCGGGAACATTCAACTCCCCGTTTTCTATGGAAATCTTTACCCCGCCTTCGGGGACTCTTACATTTTGATATGACATCTTTTCTCCTCGCAAAATTCTTTGCGGATTATATCACCCGCGACTTACACCTGTTGCATTGGAACCTGCTTGATTTTTATATCTTCCCCTCCACTTCGATCGTCAAGTCACTGCCGCGTTTGCCAATGCAATCCCATCGAATCTCGAAATGCCGCAGGTGTCTCATCCGCGCGATTGGAAACATATACATAACCCACTCCTCGTCCCGGACTACCCTGGATTCAAGATCACATCGCGGCCGACTGGAAGGATGCCATTGCATCATCCACCGTATCATAAATCTCAATGAACTGGGTAACGCCGGCGATATCCAGCATGTCGCGGATGGATGGGATTGGACCTGCCAGTTTGAGATGCTTCGCCTTATCGGGCGACAACATCCTATGGATGACCACGAGTGCGCGCACGCCGATACTGGTCAGTGACGGAGTCTGACTCAGGTCAATGATCAGGTCGCGCATTCCATTATCGTAGGCGTTTTTTGCTGTTTGCTCCAGTTCGGCAAAGTTTCCCAAATTGACCCGGTCCTGAAGCTGGAACACGGTCACAGGAACGCGCCCATCAACTTTTGAGATTTGTACGAGAGCCATGTTCATGCTCCTTCGTGAAACGATGAGACCTTTCTAAAAATCCCAGTGGCTTCGTGGTTTAGTTCTCGTAAAGCGCGCCTAATTAAATCTCCACATTCACAGGCGCGCCCAACGGCAGCCATTGCACTTTTTCTTCGAGTCCTGCCGCGCTGAATTGTTTTTCAGCCTCCGCCCTCGGCTCCCGAAAATGCTTCCAGCCTTCGTAATGGATTGGAATTGCCTTACGCGGATTGAGAACCTTTATGGTGTGTATGGCTTCACTGGCATTCAACGTAAATCGAATGGGACCCGTGACAGGGAAACCTGCCTTGCCGATGTGAAGAATCGCAGCGCTAATCTTGAAGCGCTGCGCGATCTCATGTATCCCATTGAACCAGACCGTATCACCGGAAATGTACAACGCGCCGTGTTTTTGACCTTCCCATTCGAGCATGAAGCCGGTTGTCTCGCCCACTATGAGATGGCTTCCCAGTGAGCCGTGATGCGTGGGCATTGCCGTCACTTTGATTTCCATGTCTTCTAATTTGACTGTTGTGCTTTGCCATGATTTCAAACCGATGGCATTATTTCCCAATCGCTTTGCGCCTGCTCTCGTTGTGATCACTTTCTCTGCATGTGGCAAGACGGCACGCCCGGCGCGGTCCAAATTATCTTCGTGATGATCATGACTCAAAAGAACCGCATCTATTTTTCCGATGTCTTCAGGCTTCATGGCTGGAGCAGTTAATTTCGTAGAACTTGTGCCATAACCGAAGTTGTAACTCCCGCCTGGGGGATCAAACACTGGGTCGGTCAGGAAGTGGATCGGTCCGACCTACAGAAGCATGGTCGCCGTGCCGATGTGTGTGATGCGGCAGTTCATGTTTGCATCTCCTCCTCATATCGTTTTTTTTGCCTTTCAGTGGCAACGACGGTATTACGCAATAACATCGCGACAGTCATCGGTCCCACTCCGCCCGGCACAGGCGTGATCCAGCCAGCCACCTGATGAACACCTTCAAAGTCCACATCTCCTACGATCTTCGTACCGTGACTTCCATCCGGCAGGACGAAGTCCACCTGATTGATTCCGATGTCAATGACCGCTGCGCCGGGCTTGACCATATCGGCGGTGATCAAGCCGGGCTTGCCCACCGCCACAAATAACGCGTCCGCTTGGCGCGTGTGATAGGTCAGGTTGCGCGTGGCGTGATGGCAAATAGTGACAGTTGCCAGATCCTCCACGAGCAATAATGCGACCGGCTTCCCAACAATTTCGGAGTGACCGACCACAACCACTTCCAGCCCGCGCAAATCCAGACCTGTGGAGCGGAGCAACTCAACAGACGCGAGAGATGTGCATGGACCCAAAGATGAATCGCCATAGACGATATTGCCGATGTTGGCTGAGCTCATCCCCTCGACATCCTTGCTGTGATGGATGGCGTTTTCCAATTCCTCCAGGTCCAATGTGGGCGGCACCGGGCGCTGCAAGATGATGCCCGTCACGCGCGGATCCACGTTGAGGGTATAGATCGCGGCCATCATTTCGCGCTGGGTGATATTGCCCGGGTAATGATGATGTTCGAATTCGATTCCGACCTTTGCCGAGGCGCGTTGTTGATTCTTGATATAAAGCGACACCGCCGCGCTGTCGCCGACATCCATTGAAATAAGACGCGGCTGCCAGCCCAATTCTTTGAGTTTCAGCACGCGCGTTTGAACGTCGTCTTTGACGATTTGCGCCTGCTTTTTTCCGTCTATGATTTTATGTGACATGTTCGTTTTTCCTGCGGCAATCATACACCTAATTCGGGCGAAATTCCCGCCGCATAAAGAACCTCTTGCAGGAATTTTATCCAGGTTGTAACTTTTTGGGCTTGAATAGATAATGTAGGTGAGACCAGATGATCCCGTTCGTTTCACTGAATTTTCAACGAGCGAACGGGATGATCACGTTCCACGAAATTTACGAGCGCCATTCAAAAGACGTCTATCGTTATGTCTGCTGGCTTTCGGGCAGCGCCGCAGATGCCGATGACGTCACCTCTGAAACGTTTGCCCGCGCCTGGGCCGGCAGGGATGAAATCCGCACGGAGACGGTGAAGGCTTATCTGTTTGCGATCGCGCGAAATTTATATTTGCAGCAGGACAGAAAATCAAAACGACAGACTGGATTAAGCCCCGCTCATGCTGACCCGAATCCTGCTCCTGATCAATTGGTCGAATCTCGCCTTGAGTTGGAGCGCGCCATGCGCGCCATCCAAACCCTGCCCGAAGTTGATCGTGCCGCGTTTCTCATGCGGATTCAACACGAACTACCTTATGAAGAGATCGCCAGGATATTGCAGCTGCCCCTGACAACCGTCAAAGTGAAGATACATCGGTCGCGCTTGAAACTTGCCGCGGCTGAGATTGGAGAAGAAAAATGACTGAGAAAATTCCCCAGCACGTAATCCTTGATTTGCTTCCTCTATATCTGGCTGAAGAGGTAAGCGACGAGACCCGCAACTTGATCGAAGAATATTTGAAGACCGACCCCCAACTGGCGACTCTCGCCGAACAGGCGATTGGCGGTCGGCGCCACGCAACATCTTTGCAGGAAATCCCTGCGCCACTAAAAAAGGAGAATGAAATGGAGTCGCTCAAGAAAACAAAGAGGCTGATGACACTAAGAACAATTTATTTGGCGCTGGCTTTACTTTTCACATTTGATATTGGAATACTGCTGATCTTTCACATTATGCCAATTGCGGTATATATGCTTGTGTGGATGGCTGGTTTATTCTGGTATGCTTACTATCGAGTGAATAAAAAGATTGGCGATTAGTTGCTGACACAAAACAGGTGATGCTTTTGGGCACCACCTGTTTTTTTGGCGTAAGGTCATCTCACAATTCGGTCATAGCGGTAAAACTTTTCATCCCTCACCCAGCCGCATTTTTCATAAAGTTGTTGCGCGGGATAGTTATCTGTGGCAGTGCGGAGGAAGAGTCCGCGGCTGTCTGTTTCGAATGCGAATTGTTCGGCGTGTTTCATCAATCGTTCGCCCACCCCTTGCTTTCTCGCTGACTCAACGACGAAGAGGTCATTCAACAGCCACAACGATTGTAACGCCACCGAAGCGAATAGCGGATAGAGTTGAACGAAACCCAGCGCGCGTTCCCCGTCCATTGCGAGGAAGATCACCGACTCATCATTTGTCAGCCGTTCAGAGATGAAAAGACGGGATGCTTCGATATCAGAGGGCGCTTTATAAAACCGGCGATAGGCATCGAATAACGGCGCAATGATATCAACGTCCTGTGCCCGCGCACGAATAATTTCCATTACTCCTCAATTGCTCCCCCAATGGAACGCAGGTGCTGGCGGAATGTGTAAGCGCCATCCGCCGATCGTTTTGTCAGATACTCATCGAATTGAAGTTGCTCGCGAAGTTTGTTTCCTGCCTGTATCTTTTGCGCCTGGCGTCGTTCTCTTTCCCAAATACCGTGAGCCATGGAGAGAACTTCCTCAGTTCGCTCGGCTGGGACGAACAACGCCCCATCTGCATCGGCGAAAACGACGTCTTCATTTGTCACTGTAAGATTGCCAAAATGAGCTGTAAGCAACGCATCTGAATCACGCGGGTCGAGTCGTTGAGGACCTGCTGAACACGTTCCATAACTGAAGATGGGAAAACCAATTTGGATGAGTTCGATAGTGTCTCGATGAGCGCCCCAGACAATGATGCCCGCCAACCTTGAGGCGCAAGCCTCAAGGGCGGTCAAATCTCCAATACAGCCTTCATCCATTCTACCGTTATTATCAATGACAAGAACATCTCCCTCTCCCGCTGTTCCCATGGCTTCGAGGAAGATATCCACACTGCCATAATGTCTCACGGGCAAAACCCGACCTGCAATATGATTCTCGATTGCGACTGAATGCATTCCAGGTGGCGCAAGTCTTAGAGAGTGTTTTGAAATTCAAGTTTCACAGGATAACAACCTCAACATGC
>CAZIYY010000203.1:0-7248 GCA_964543585.1 uncultured Anaerolinea sp.
CAGACTATCCAGCTAACGTGATGGACTTCCTTAGCCCACACAATTAGTCACTCCCTCTTACTGGTGGTTTCGATACGCCCCTCAAAGAGCATTCGGGGCTACTCAACCACCGAAGCCCTTCAATTCTCCAATCTCTATCCGCCAATTGCCGCTTACAAATCTAAGGAGACTCTTCGCTCGCAACGAACGCTCACTCAGAGTGACATGCTACACCTTCACCGCCGCTTCTTCCGCCCTCAACTTCTCCATCGCGCGGAAATACTTGAGATAGCGCATTGAATTGGCGTCCTTGCCGAGTAGCAAGTCTATTGCACGGATGGAACTTCCCAGTTTGATCGGGTCAGTAATTGAGGTAGTCACGCCTGCCTGCATTGCCAGCGCAAGAAATGCGCTGTTCACCGAATGGCGGTCTGGCAAACCGAACGAAACATTGCTCGCGCCGAGACTCATATTCACTCCATATTCCTTCTTTATTAACTCAATGGACTTCAATGTCACCAGCGCCGCATTGCTGTTATGACCTACGGTCATCACCAGCGGATCAATAATAATATCTTCAATGGGGATGCCCATCTTCGCGGCGCGCTCGATGATCTTGCCCGCCGCCGCGAGACGTCCCTCTGGTGTGGGTGGGATGCCCTCATTCCCAATTGCCATTCCAATCACAGCGGCGCCTCTATCCTTGACGATGGGTAGGACCGTCGCTAATTGCTTTTCCTCCCCATTGACCGAGTTCACCAACGGCTTGCCAGGCGTGACCTTCAACCCCGCTTCCAAAATCTTTGGCTCGTTCGAGTCGATGCACAACGGCACATCCACAACGGACAATATCGCTTCCACAACTTTAGGCATGATAGCCGCCTCATCAATCTGCGGATGACCAACATTCACATCGAGAACGTCTGCACCCCAAGCGACCTGTCTCAATGCAAGTTGTTTAACGTACTCAAAGTTCTGGTCAACGAGCGCCTGCCCCAATTTCTTGATTCCAGTCGGATTTATCTTTTCACCAATGATCACAAATGGCTTAGCTGCCCCGATGGTGACTGTTTTTGAATTGCTTTTCAAGATCGTATGCATAGTTAACCTCTCTGAATCTGGAATGCAGGAGCTTGCTCCTGCAAACTGACCAGCACCCACAGGGCAAGTGAGCTGGTCGACTCCAAAAATCAATTTACTTTTGTAAGATGACTGTTGTCGAACAATAACACCTGTGGTAACAATCCCGCATCACTGACAATACGCGGTATGACTTCATCCCAACCAACTGGCATGAGATGGATACCATTGATGCCTTGCTTTTCGTAAGTCTTGATTCTACTGATCACTTCCAGCGCGATCTGAACACCTTCCTCTTGGGCATTGCCTGATTTGTCCGCGATTTCCATGCGTTGCAAAATACTTTTCGGAAGATATACGCCGGGCACCTCTGTAAGTTTCTGCGCCATTTTCAAACTCTTGATGGGCGTGACGCCCGCCAAAATGTAGACTTTGCTCAATACATCTCGCTTCGCCAGTTCATTCAGCCAGACTTCCATGCCGTCAACATCGAAAATTAAATTGGTCTGGAAAAATTGCGCGCCTGCATTGACCTTCTTTTGCTCGCGCAATGCCTGAAATTTCGGGTTGGATGAAAACGGTGAAGCCGCCGCGCCTAGAAAGAATTGTGGCGGATGTTTGATCTCACGCCCATCGAGATACTTGCCTTCATCTCGCATACGGCGCAAGACCCAAAGCATTTGGATTGCGTCGAGATCGTTAATATCCATTTGGTCGCGTGGGGAAGGGGAGAGTTTTGCGCTGTCGCCTGTCACGCACAGAACATTTCTCACACCGAGCGCCGTCGCGCCGATGATCTCACTTTGCAAACTTCCACGCGAGCGATTGCGCGCGGACATTTGCAAAACAGGTTCTGCACCCTGCGTCATCGCGACCTGACTGCACGCCCATGAAGACATGCGCGGCATCGCGGATTGATTATCTGTGAAGTTGACAGCCGTAATATACGGCTTGACCATTTCGATGTTGCGTATCAACTTGTCAGTGGAGGAGGATAACGGAGGCGTTATCTCGCAAGTAACGACAAATTCACCCGCGACCAGCCTCCGTTCCAGTTCTGAAGCCGGTTCGGTGTACGCGGGCGCGTGATATTTCGAGTCGCCCTGCCACCAGTCTGGCTGGCGGACAGGACGGAAAATCCCATCCCAGGTTTGGTTGCGAGTTTCGGCTGAACGTGAAATTAATCCGCTAAAAATTTTCTTTACGCCAATTTTTCCTGCGTTCCTGAATATTGCGCTCCATGAATCTTTTCCCACTTGTTCCCAGTCGAGCGGCGGCAAAACTTCCAATAAAAAATCTTCGCGTCCCCATTCAAACGAGCGTTCATATATTTTATACCAAATGCATGGGCGGGATGGGTCCACGTAACAGGATTCGGAGGTCGAGCCGCCGCACGGTCCGTTCCGTAGTCCCTTTGGGCATTCCATTGGGCAGATCAGCGCGGTCTCCTGCAACAGGCAGTTCCCGCACATGCGGCACCCGAATAACGGACCCTTCACGCTGTATTCGAGAACTCTCAAGGCGTGTTCGCCAAAGGTCTCCTTTTGGAAGGGGGAGTAGGCAGGTTGCCAACGTCGACCAGGGGTAAAGCCAGGCATTCGATCTCCTTGAAATTATACATTATATATAATTTCTTTGCCTGATTTTACCTGAAAATTGATCTTGGCGCGATATTAATTGGTTACAGTACGCTACATTCCTCAGTTCTTTCAGAATGTAACTGACAGCAGAATTCTATTCGCCCACCTTGTTTACCGATCCCGCCCCTGAGATCTCCTCATGTAGAGTGGGAGAACCATAGTAGTTCACAGAGCCAGCGCCGCTCACTCTGGCTGTTAAATCCTCTTTTACACGTACCGTTGCTCTGCCTGCGCCGCTGATTCGGACACTGGCTATCACGCTTTCCAAATTCGGCGCTTCAAAACTGCCGACCCCACTGATTCTGAGATCGAGTTCATCCGCTATGCCATTTACTTTGATATTGCCCGCGCCACTGAGTCTGCTCTCCAGTTTGTTCACATTGAGATCGTTCAATATCATTTCACCCACGCCGTTCAGATTCAAACTTAATTCGTCAGTCTTCAAGTCTTCCACCCGCAAATTCCCTGCGCTGGAAAACTCGATCCGATGCAAATCTTTTACTGTGATTGTGATCTTCACACGCTCGGTGGGGTTCACGCGCTGTGACCAGGGCTTCTCTTTATTTTCAATGACAAGAGTTTCATCATTCACTTCGGTTGCGAGTTGTGGAAGCAGGTTATCATCCGCTTCGAGTTTCACTGATTCGACTTTGCCCTGTTCGATCACCACTTCTGCTGGATAGTTAATCGACACTGCAAGGAAATCCTTCACTTCGCGCGTTTCCGATTCAATCTTCCCTGAGCCCTGGATGCCGCCACCAAAGTCTGAGCCAAAGCCCATGCTTGGTCCGCCTGCCCAGCCTAATCGAGGCGCATAGAGGACCGCCGCCACCGCGCCAATCACGATCAGCGCCGAGACAATCCATACCAACGCGGGCAGGTAACTTCGTAAAATTAATCCTGTGCCGAGTATGATCAATACGTAGGGCCAGATGTAAGTCAATGCCCACAAATTCGCGGCTGGGATAATATTCATGCTAACCAGCAGCCAGATCACACCAGTTGCGATCAGCGCCAGGGGCCAAAATAATGAACGTTGTTTCATTTTTCCTCCAATTTTGTAGATGAGTCAGTCATCTCTTCTGCCGTGTTCTGTTGATTGGTCGGCAAAATTGAACGCCTGAGGATGAGATAAATGCCAAGCAAAATCAAAGCCGCAGGAAAGAGGAACCTTGAGAAAGCAAAAGAATTGAAAATCATCTCAAAGAATCCGCCAAAGATGACGAACAAAATTGCGCCGATCTTGAGCAGGCGCAATCCGCTCGCGCGTTGATCTGCATCTTCAGTGTAGCGGCCCATAATGAAAATTCCCAGACCAACAGACATCAGGATCACTGTCCAGCCATATGCCCAGCTTTCCCAGTGACCGAACAGGTTTTGCAGGAACAGCATCAACCCAACGAACGTGAATATGGAGCCGGGGATTGCCAGCCCAGCAGCCGATTTCCCGCCAGTGAACATTCCTAGAAAGAACAATGTACCAACACCTACGATGAAAAACGGCCAGATCACTCCCCAGAAATTGAAACCTCTGAAGAGCTGACCCGCCAAAGCGAGCAAGCCGAATGCAATCAGGGCTGCGCCAGCAATCAATGAACCAGTATTTGAACGATTCGTGGACATATCCTCTTCTCCTTCGGAAATTGATTTGCACTAAGTTATACGTAGATTGCAAAGAATGGTTGCCCCTCGAAAGAGGGGCTTTTAACTGGTCAGGCGAACTGTCAACAAAAATAACCCCCAAGTTGATTTCAATCCATTTTTCTTAAGATAGGGCTTTGATCAAATTCCAACAGGCCCAGTTTGCAGGTGTGTCAATTTCATGCTTTTGCGCGGCTTTTACCACTACGCCACAAATCGCATCGATTTCTGTCGGTGCATTGCGAAGCACATCCTGTAACATGGATGAATGATTCGCGGCAGTCTTGCGCGCCACATCTTCCGCCATCGCAATCGGGTCATCGAAAGGCAATTGGATATTTTCTGCGCGCGCCACCTCTGCAACTTCACTCGCCAGTCTGCCCATCATCTCACGCGCGGATGGACGATTCAACAATTCTCCATTTGGGACTCGCAATAACGCGGTCAGTGGATTGATCGCCGCGTTGACGACCAACTTCCCCCATATCACCGACTGCGCGTCTTCGACAATGTTCACAGTGAACTTTGCGGACTTCAACGCCGCCTCAATCGGACCGAGAGCCTGATTCCGTTCAATGGATATGATCCCATCCCCGCCCACTTTCACCAACCCCGCACCGAGAAGTGTTGCCCCAACGGTAATAGTGCCAAGCGCAACGCGATTCGCTCCCAATCTTTCAACAAGTGTTTCGCAGTTGCCGAGTCCGTTTTGGAGGGTGACGGCGAGTCCATCATCCGCAAGACATTCAGCCAGTTGACGGGCGGCGCGTTCTGTTTGCCATGCTTTGACGAGCACGATTGCATACTTCGCGCCAGCACATTCGCGCACATCATCAGTGGCGTCAACTTTGAATTGCCCTTCGTTGCCGTTTACATCAATCAGCCGCGCGCCGTTCTTGCGCAGAGAATCGAGTCCCTCCCTCCAGGTGCCAAGCATTGTAATGTGATGTCCCGCTTGAGTAAGCCGCGCGGCAAAAAGCGTGGCAAGCGCGCCTGTGCCGACAATCAATATATTCATGCTGTTTATGAATTACGGAACACGCAACACGAATTACATGTTGCGTGTTCCGTAAAATCTTTAATTTAACTCTTTCAACAAACTTTCCCACTCTTTATCTTCCATCTCAACTGTATGTTCCTGCGCGGGAAAGCGTTTGGTCTCAACGTCTTCGATGTAATCGGCGAAAGCCTTTTGCATCTCGTTGTGGAAGTTTGCGTACTTCTTGACGAATTTGGGCGTGAAGCGGTCGAACAAGCCAAGTACGTCATGCGTGACCAACACTTGTCCGTCACATCCTGCGCCTGCGCCGATTCCAATGGTGGGAATGGAAAGCTTCTTCGAGATCAATTCCCCGAGACGTGCGGGGACAGATTCAAGCACAATGCCGAAACAGCCTGCTTCTTCGAGAATGAGCGCATCTTCCACGAGTCGTTTTGCAGCAATGGCGGTCTTGCCCTGCGCGCGAAATCCGCCTAGTTGATTGACCGATTGCGGCGTGAGTCCGAGATGTCCCATCACGGGAATCCCCGCGCCCGTGATCGAACGGATCGCATCCGCGCGTTCGCGTCCGCCTTCGAGTTTGACCGCGTCCATGCCGCCCTGTTGCAGGAAACGACCCGCATTACGCGTCGCCTCCTCCACCGAGACTTGATACGACATAAATGGCATGTCGCCAATGAGGAGCGCGGTCTTTGCTCCACGCGCGACGGCGCGGCAGTGATGGAGCATGTCCTCCATAGTGACCGGGAGCGTGTTCTCGTAGCCGAGCACGACCATCCCAAGCGAATCGCCGACGAGGATGGAATCAACTCCAGCCTTGTCCATCGCCATGGCGGTGGGGTAGTCGTAGGCGGTGAGCATCGTGATGATCTCGCCGCGCTCCTTCTTCTGACGATAGGTAAGTGTGGTTACCTTTTTGCGCGTTGCCGTAGGCGCGCTGGTGGAAATTGGTGCTGGTGTAGACATGGTATCCTCCGAATAGGTAGGAGCCGTTTGGTGCGGCACGATGGCATCCCCTGATTGCCGCGACTTGGACAGCTTTTAGATTTTTCCGTCGCGTTCACGCAAAGCGGGATACGCGCGGTGTACCTATTATTCCACAAAAATCGTTTTTCGCCTATAATAAATTTGACAGTATTATGTCATCGCAAGATTGCAGAGCAGTCGAAGCAATCTCTAGCCAATGCGGGGATTGCTTCCCGAAGGCTCGCATTGACATTCAAAATGGAGAATTATTATGAAAAGAATGTTTGGCTTTTTGATCGGCGTAGTAGTTGGGAGCCTGGTTGGCTCGACCATTGCGTTATTGATGGCTCCCGAATCGGGTGAGCAGTTGAGGACGCAAATTCGCGCTCGCGGCGAAAATTTCTTCGACGACGTCCGCCACGCCGCGGACGAACGAAAGATCGAATTGCGCCAGAAGCTGGACGAATTGCGCGCGCCTCGGGAAGTGGCGTAAACACGTAAGACAAGTAAAAGGTATACAGGCAGACAAGTACGCAAGTAGACACGCGTCTACATGTTTCCTTGTTTATCTGTATACTTTTTCACACCACTTCAATCTTCCTATCCCATACATCCCCGTCCGACCAGTTTCCTTCCACCCATTTTGATACATTCTGCAGGGCGGATTGTAAAAAGGCATGATCGTTGCCAACCATCGCGCAGACAATGATTGCCTCCTGCCATTTATCCTGCAAACCCATCTCCGCAACAGAGACGTTGAACTCGCGATGCAAACGCGCGATCAGCGGCTTGATGTGTCCGCGCTTTTCTTTGAGGGAAGCACAGGCGGGGATGTGAAGGTGAATGGTCAGGGTGGCGAGCATAGTTGAAAATCTGAATCTACTAATTACCTGTCAGCCTTTAGGACATCGTGGAAGGAATAGAATCTTAATAACCGAATAA
>CAZIYY010000204.1:0-7212 GCA_964543585.1 uncultured Anaerolinea sp.
TCCAGCTACTATCCTACCCCAGGCTCTCTTTCCCTGACAACCTTTGCGTGCACACTCCTAATCAGAAGGTATCTCAATGTCGATTTAAGCTTTTTCGTATTCCACCAAGCCCATGACCTTGAGCATATCATCGTTATTATCATACTTGAAGGCTTCGACTCCCCGCCTTTGCGCTTCGGATGTTTCTGCGGCTTCCAGTTTCTTGATGTCTTCTTTCACGACAACGGGCTTGCCCAGGCTTTTGACCTTTGCCGCGACTGTTTCCATGTTTGCTTCAATCGGTTGTTTGGTCTGCTGAAGGTATTGCCAGACGGCTTTCGACGCGTTCGTGCCGTCTTTGCGGGCAATCCCAACCAGTCCAGAACTTGCCTGACGCGACCAGCCGCCAACAAACACATCTTCAAAAGGCGATTCAAAAGAGATGCCGTCAATCGGAAATCGTGGATTGGGATTCTTGACGAACTCATTCCATTCTGTTGGGAGTCCGAAAGATTCGTCCACTTTATCCCCGATAGCGAAGATGACCGTTTCCACATCCAGCCGACGTTTGTTCCCAGTGCCCCGGGCTTTTGTGTCCCCATTGCTCGCGACAAGAATGTTATCTTCGATTTCCACCTGTGTGAGACATCCTTCCACGTCGCCGAGCATTTGAACAGGGGAGGCAAGGAATTCAAAACGGAAGCGCGTATCCGAGACTTTAGGCAATGCGTTCGGGAGGGCTTCCAAAATCGAAGCGCGGCCAGCCTCGGGGTCCTGATTGACCGCCCGCATGATCGGGGCAACGCGTTGAATCTCTGCATCCAGCGCGGCCTTGTCGAGATTGTCAATCACGTATTCCATTTCCTTTTTTTCGAACTTGACTTCGGCCGGACCCCGACGCACAATGGCGATAACCTCGTCCACTTTTGCTTCGCGGCTGAGGTAATGTGTGATATCGAGCATGACGTTGCCTGCGCCGATCACTGCGCAGCGTTTTCCAAATCGGAATGATTTCTGGCTGTAGGGAGGCAGGCTGTTATAAAAATAAACGACATCTTTCGCATGATAAACCCCTTCGAGATCTTCGCCTGGCAAGCCAAGCCATTTTGTACCCTGCGCTCCAGCCGTGACCAGAATCGCCTGAAAGCCGAGCGCGCGCAGGTCATCAAGGGTGAGATCGCCTTGAGAGCCAACAGTCACATTTCCATAATACTCAAGGTTTGGTAAATCCATGATCTGGCGGAACTGCTTGCGCAATCCGCTTTTCATGGTGTATTTGTTGGGGTAAATTCCGTATTCAGCCAGCCCGCCCGGCTTAATATCCCGGTTGAACAGCACAACACGCGCTCCAAGATTTGCAAGTTCACGTGCGGCAAACAATCCTGCGGGTCCTGCGCCGACTACGGCAGTGAAATATTGATTGGTCACTTGGCCTCCTGATTTTATTAACATAGCGGGATGATTATAGCCAAAAAGAAATTCATCTACAAGACGGGTTTTCTGGTACTTTTGTAACGTGAGGTTCTTTGATTACAGGAGAACGCTTGTGGCTTTCAATTATGATAAGCGACAGCCGCCCGGTTTTGGAATCCCGAATCGAATTTCGCGCAATGCAGGAACAATCACCTAAATTGTATAATTATGCTAAGATTGGCTATCAGATAGAGGAGGTCCCATGTCCCAGCCTGCTTCAAACCAAAGAGAACCCAGCAAAATGAACAAACTGCTGGAAGGAAATGCGGATAATTCCATCAAGGCGCGTTTACCGCACGGGAACGCATCAAACGCGCCCGCTTCCAAACCGACGGCGGCCCCCGCTTCACGCTCCGCATCTTCCGCGGCTGAATCCAAACCAGCGCGTTACAAATTCCTGCCGGCGTTTTGGACGATAGCCAGCGTGATGTCCTTCACGGTTAATATCATATTGATCATCATCTTGTTGATCACGCTGCAAATGCTGGGCGCGATCCAACTCACTGCCGATGATCAGATCTCCGGTTTGCTTGGCGGGCTTTACACAAACTTCCTCAAAATGGATCAGGCAAATATCAAGACCAACATCCATGTCGAGAAGGAAATCCCGGTCCAGTTCACTCTAAACGTCAGCGGACCTACCAATGTAACTTTGAGTCAGGATGTGACGATCAATGGGGCACTGGTCACCGTACAAACGGGTGGGCTGAATATCGTCAACGCACGCGCGACGATTGTTCTTCCGCAAAACACCATTTTGCCTGTAAACATTGAAAACCTGGTAGTGCCTGTTGACCAGAAAGTGCTGGCGGTGTTGGACGTGCCTGTGGATATTCCACTGGATCAGACCGAACTGCACGAGCCATTTGCCGGCTTGCAGACGGTGGTCAAGCCATGGTATTGTCTCGTTGAGCCAAACGCTTTGATCAATAACGTGCAGGTTTGTTCACCTGTCTCACCCCAGCCTTAAGGGAGTCAATTAAATTAATGGAAAAAAATCTTACGCAAACCACGCTTTCGAACGGATTGAAAGTCCTGCTCAAAGAAATCCACACCGCGCCGATCATTTCATCGTGGTTGTGGTATCGCGTCGGCTCGCGCGATGAAGTGCAGGGACGGACCGGCATTTCACACTGGGTCGAGCATATGCAGTTCAAAGGTACGCCCCAGTTCCCCGCGAACATTCTGGATAAAACCATCTCGCGCGAAGGCGGCTCGTGGAACGCGTTCACTTATATGGATTGGACTGCCTATTTTGAAACCATGCCCTCCGATAAGATCGATGTCGCCTTGCGGCTTGAGTCTGACCGCATGATCAACAGTCAATTCGATTCGAACGAAGTCGCTTCGGAACGCACGGTCATCATCTCTGAGCGCGAGGGCAACGAGAACGAACCGCTCTTCCTACTCGGTGAAGCAATCCAACAATCGGCGTTTCGCGTTCATCCGTATCATCATGAAGTCATTGGCGATATGGCCGACCTCCACACGATGACACGCGATGATCTTTACAATCACTACCGCGCTTTCTATGTTCCCAACAACGCCGTCATGGCATTGGCAGGAGATTTTGATACAAATACAATGCTTGCGCGCATCAAGGAATTATTCGAGCCAATTTCTTCTGGAAGTGAACCTGCGCGGCTGGCACGCGAAGAACCGGCGCAGAAAGGGGAGGTGCGTCTTTCAGTGGAGGGACCGGGCGCAACTTCCTACGTCCAGGCCTGCTATCGTTTCCCATCCGCTTCTCACGCGGACTTTTTCCCGTTAAGCGTGCTGGATAGTTTGCTCGTGGGACCCAGCAACCTCAACATGTTCAGCGGAGGCATCTCAAACAAGACCTCACGTCTCTACCGCGCGCTTGTGGATAAGGAAATGGCAGTGAGCGTGTATGGCGGCGCACAGGCGACGATTGACCCTTTCCTTTATACGATCACGATGACCGTCCATCCCAAACGCAAACCTGGAGAGACGCTCGCCGCGTTGGATAAGGAAATTCAACGCGTCAAAGAGGAGAAAGTTTCAAAAGAGGAAATTAAGCGCTCAATCAAACAAGCCCGCGCGTTGTTTGCCTATGGAAGTGAGAATATCACCAATCAGGGATTCTGGATGGGTTACGCCGAGATGTTTGCAAATTACGAGTGGTTCCAAACTTATCTCGATAAACTTTCGAGAGTTACAGTGAAGGATGTTCAACGCGTCGCAAATGAATATTTCAAGCCGCAGAGCCGCGTAGTCGGCACGTACGTGCCGCTAGATGGGAAGGCGTAATCATGGACAAACTTAACTCGGCGCTGCCGGGACCCAATGATATTCATCGCGAAGTATTGTCCAATGGTATTACCGTAATTACGCGTTCAAATTTCAACAGCCCGTCGGTTGTGGTCAGTGGGTATTTTGAGGGGGGCGCGTTGTTTGATCTCGATGAAAAACTTGGCACGGCAGATTTTGTCACGTCTGCATTGATGCGCGGCACCAAAAAGCGTAGTTTCGATAAAATTTATAATGAACTCGAATCGGTGGGGGCAAGTTTAGGTTTCAATTTGGGTGTGCATAAGTCTGGGTTCCACGGCCGTTCGCTTGCGGAAGATTTGCCGCTCCTGCTTACCCTTTTATCTGAATCCTTGATACAACCTGCTTTTCCCAAAGCCGAAATGGAAAAATTGCGCGCGCAACTGCTGACCGGTCTCGCCATCCGCGCGCAGGATACTTCGGATATGGCTTCGATGGTATTTGATGAAATCCTTTTCAAGGATCATCCATATAGCCGCCCTGAAGATGGACATCCTGAAACGGTTAAGAGGATCGCGCGCGATGACCTGGTGAAGTTTCATCGCGAGCATTATGGTCCGCGCGGGATGGTGATCGCAATCGTCGGCGCGGTGAAGGCGGAGGAAGCCATCAGGCAGGTGAAACGCGCGTTAGGCGGGTGGCAGGTCAAAAGTCAGAAAGAGACGCGTGAACTTCCTCCGCTGAAACTCTTAAAGAAGACAGTCAGCAAACATCATGGTATCGCGGGCAAATCACAATCTGATTTGGTGATCGGCACGAATGGACCGAAGCGCCGCGATCCTGAGTTTATGTCTGCTTCCCTGGGAAATAGTATTTTGGGACAGTTCGGAATGATGGGGCGAATTGGCGATGTGGTGCGGGAGAAGTCCGGGCTGGCGTATTACGCGTATTCGAGTCTAAGCGCGGGGATCGGGCCTGGGTCGTGGGAGGTGAGTGCGGGCGTGAATCCGCAAAATGTGACGAAGGCTTCTGACCTGATCGTAACGGAGTTGAATCGCTTTATACAGGATGGTGTGACAGCAGATGAACTTGCCGATAGCAAGGCGAACTTTATCGGGCGCCTACCGCTTTCACTCGAGTCGAACGGCGGCGTGGCGAACGCGCTGGTGAACATCGAGCGGCATGATCTGGGGTTGGATTATTATCGTCGTTACGCCGATCTGGTGAACGAAGTAACCCGCGAGGATGTGTTGAATGCGGCGCGGAAGTTTATTGATCCCGAAAAGTTGGCGATTGCGGTTGCGGGACCTTGACTCACCCCTAGCCTCTCTCTTAAAAGCAGCTGCGAAGAAATAATTATGAAACTTGCAACCGGTGTTGATTTGATCGAGATCGCCCGCATTGAGGAAGTGATTGCGCGGCACGGCAAACACTATCTGGAGCGAATCTATACGCCCGCTGAATTGGAACAATGCGGGAAGCGCGCCGAATCACTCGCGGGTCGCTTTGCGGCGAAGGAAGCAGTGGCAAAAGCACTAGGTTGTGGGATTGGGGATGTTACCTGGCAAGAGATCGAAGTTCTAGGAGATGAGCAGAATGCTCCTGTGTTGACATTGCATGGAGAAGCAGGCACCAGGGCAAGTCAACTTGGGCTATCTACGTGGTCTGTGAGTATCAGTCACAGCCAGAGTCATTCAGTGGCGTTTGTTGTAGCAATAGGTTAAAAAATTCCTCCCGTGTGCCAGTTCCCTTCGATTGCTACTTCGACAGGCTCAGCGCGGCGCCACAGGCAAGTCACCGGAGGAAAGTGGAGGGAAACTCAGACCAGAATTAATTCTGATCCTCAACGCCAATCCAAAGATGACCGGGTAGAACAGGCCGGTAAGGGCGCACAGTAATTCCTTCGTTTGCATTCAGGGCAGGCTTGTCTTCTCCAATTTTTGTATCTGTCAACATGCTCGGATGGACAAGGCAGAGATCGGGAGTGTGTCCATATTTTTTATGGTAGTAATCCCTTGCTTTTCGAATCTTGACGCTCAAAGTCGTCTGCGAGTTATCAAACCAAAGCATTCCAGTATGCATGTTCAACTCCTTTTCTAATCTATGCTTGGTATCCAGAAGCGAAGCCAGTGATCACCTTCGCGCAAGGCAAATTGCAATCCCACGTTTAGAGATTCAAGTTCGGCGTTCTCAGCGTCCAATCGTTTGATATTTTGCGGGTCGTGAATAGCGCCAAAGACGCGGGTGCGAAATGCATCCAGCCAGGGCATTATGTTTTCCATTCGATTGGGATTCAGCGTGATGATTGGCCAGACGCGACGGGCGGGTCCACGCAATAACAGCCACCGCAAATTTTGCCTCGCATCGAAATCGAGATTGGATGCGGCTTCCAGGTCATCCAACAAAAGTAGAACGGATTGTCGGCTGGTCTTGTTGCCATGCGCCCATGATGCGAGAGAAAGAATGAAATCTTCCGATGATTGGTTATAGAGTGGGAAGATGCCCACGTTGTTGGGTATACCTTCGAGTCCGCTCCATTCATCAGGATGATTGGTCAACGCGCCGAATTGCAGTGCTTCAGGCTGATGCATTTCACCCGCCGCAGCGGCGATGATTTGAAGTAATGCGGTCTTGCCAGTGCCAGGATCTCCGGCGATCAAAATGGGTCCGGGTACCGAGTCGTGCAGATTCAACAGAATGGGAAGTCCATCTGATGCAACGCCGAGGAACAACGCTTCAGGGGGCATGGGACCAAAATCGTCGAGAACTCCGCTCAAGGACGGCAGAGCAGGCGCGGGCTTGAGTTGACGCGCTGATTCAATCTCCGGTTTGAGTTCGGCTAACGCTTCCATCATCAGTTCATAGCGATTGAATTCTGTCATGGGTCACCTATATTTAGAACAACTGTTCTAAATATACAACTTAATGGATTCAATGTCAAGGGTGTGATAATTTTTTGCATTCCAATTGTTATGCTTGACTATCGTGCTGAATCCTGCTAAACTACCGCTTGTGCTCCCTGTTGCGCGGGGAGCAATTTAATTGCCTGTGTTCACTTCCCCATTGAGTATGGCTTTGGTATAATCGCCCTGCTTAATTGGGTGTGCCGACGTAGCTCAATCGGCAGAGCACCCGCCTTGTAAGCGGGCGGTTACGAGTTCGATTCTCGTCGTCGGCTCAACAAGAAGTAATAGTTGATCTTGCATGATCATACAATTAACCGATAAAAATTTATCCGCGGGCGGTTACCCAAGTGGCCAAAGGGGACTGACTGTAAATCAGTTGTCAGACGACTTCGGAGGTTCGAATCCTTCACCGCCCACTTGTGCCGGATAGCTCCGGTACTACCGAGACGTTCTCGGCAGCACGTTATGCCCACATAGCTCAGTCGGTAGAGCACACCCTTGGTAAGGGTGAGGTCACGGGTCCGAATCCCGTTGTGGGCTCAGTTGCTGAAAAGTTCTGTGTCTGAAAAGGAGATTTATCCATGGCGAAGCAGAAATATGATCGGAGCAAGCCGCACTTGAA
>CAZIYY010000205.1:0-7181 GCA_964543585.1 uncultured Anaerolinea sp.
CTATAGTTTTAGCACATCCAGAAAACTTTACCAAATTATGAGACAGTCAGTAGATAGGGATTATCGGAACAATGCAACAAGTTGTTATTGAAAACCCTGTTCTAAATTCACCATTCGAAGCGCCGAAACGTCACTTCAAGTTTACGGAAGATGGCATCACGGATGAAATTATTGAAGAGCGACGGATCAGCCAATATTTTGTGCCTATTCCCCAACCCAAGAAGAAAAGCGCGAAACAGTTGGCTTTTGCTGAGACGGGTTGGACAGCCGACAGAGTAGAAGAAAACAAGGATATCAATCGCATTCGCGAACGGGTTGCGATTTGGCGTAAGGGCGGATATGTAGGAATAACAAAAACAACCACACGATTATTAGAATATTGGAAGCGGAAAGACCGTGAGCGCAAATTGTTCTTCTGCCAGATAGAGGCATTGGAAACCACCATCTGGATTACCGAAGTCGCGCCCAAGTATGGGGAAGCATGGGTGGAGAATTTAATACGCGAGAAAAATCTGCAATCCAATCCCCTGCTCTACCGCATTGCAGTCAAAATGGCAACTGGTTCTGGGAAGACCGTTGTCATGGCGATGTTGATCGCATGGCAGGCGTTGAACAAGATCGCCAATTCACAGGATGCCCGCTTCTCGGATACGTTTCTGATCATTACCCCAGGCATCACTATCAAAGATCGCTTACGAGTATTGCTCCCCAACGACCCACAAAACTATTACAAGCAGCATGATATTGTTCCATCCGACTTGGTTCCAGAATTGGACAAGGCAAAATTTGTTATTACAAACTTTCATGCCTTCAAGTTGCGCGAACGTGTGGCGGCAGGCAAAATAACAAAGCAACTGCTTAGACAAACGAATGGGGTCAATCCATTCACTGAAACACCCGACCAAATGGTGCGTCGTGTTTGCCGTGAATTAGGGAATAAGAAAAATATTGTTGTTATCAATGACGAGGCCCATCACTGTTATCGCCGCAAACCAGATGGAGTCGAAGAGGAAGATTTAAGAGGTGACGAGCGCCGCGAAGCGGAACAGCGCGAAGAGGAAGCCCGCATTTGGATTTCAGGCGTTGAAGCAGTAAAGGCAAAACTTGGTGTAAAAGTTGTTTATGACCTTTCAGCTACGCCGTTCTTTTTACGCGGATCAGGTTTCAGTGAAGGGACGTTATTCCCGTGGGTCGTTTCTGACTTCTCTTTGATTGATGCCATTGAATCAGGCATCGTGAAAGTGCCGCGCGTTCCTGTGGCAGATGATTCAATGGTAGGCGAGCAACCAACATACCGCGATCTATGGCTTCGTATTCGCGAGCATTTGCCGAAGAAGGGACGCAAGTCAGAAGAGCTTTCAATCGCTCCGACGCTCCCTGTTGAACTCGAAGGCGCGTTGCAAAGCCTGTATAGCAATTACGAAAAGAAATTCAAGCAATGGGAAGTGAACAAGGATGGACGCGAACGCGGACAGACCCCGCCTGTATTCATTGTGGTCTGCAACAACACCAATGTTTCCAAGATGGTGTTTGATTATGTAGCAGGCTGGGACAAAACACTCAAGAGTGGTGAGACTGTGCCTGTCCCTGGCAAGTTGCCCTTGTTCAGTAATGTAGACCACGAACATTGGATGGCACGCCCGAATACAATATTGATTGATAGTCAGCAATTGGAATCGGGTGAAGGGATGACTCCCGAATTCAAGAAGATCGCTGCAATTGAAATTGACGAGTTCAAGCAAGAATATCGCGCACGCTTCCCCGGCAGGGATGTGGACGAAATCTCAGATGAAGACATCTTGCGCGAGGTGATGAATACGGTTGGCAAGGCGGGCAAACTCGGTGAAAGCATTCGTTGTGTGATCTCTGTCTCAATGCTTACTGAGGGTTGGGATGCCAACACAGTGACGCACGTTCTCGGTGTTCGGGCGTTCGGGACTCAATTGTTGTGCGAGCAGGTTGTCGGTCGAGGGTTGAGGCGGAGAAGTTATGCTGTCAACAAGGACGGTATGTTCGATGCGGAGTACGCCGAAGTATACGGTGTGCCATTCTCCTTCATCCCAAGCGCAGGTTCGGAGAAAGACCCGAAGCCTGGACCAACACCAACACGCGTCCGTGCTTTAGAAGACCGTATTGACTGTGAAATCACATTCCCCCGAATTATTGGCTATCGCTATCAATTTGACAGCGAAAAACTGACTGCCACATTTTCGAACGATTCGAAGATGGCAATTTCCACAGCAGACTTGCCCACCAAGACCGAGATGCAATCCATCATCGGTGAATCGAGTTTCCATGACTTGTATGGATTGAAGGATGAACGCCCGAATAAAGTGGACTTTTATCTCGCGGGCTTAATGATGGGAAAGTATTTTGCGGAGGAAGGCGATGCCAAACCCTGGCTATTCCCGCAACTTCTACCCGTGGTGCGCGAATGGCGTGAGAAGTATTTGACCTGCAAGGATAATGCTTTCCCGCAAATGTTATTGTTGGTGGCATTTGCGCACACCGCCGCGGAGAAGATCTATCAGGCAATTGTCACTTCGAATGAAGGCAAGCGGACGTTGCTCCCCATCCTGCGTCCGTATGATACGGTTGGCTCCACCCGTTACGTGGACTTCGACACAGCCCGCGATGTATATCGTACACGACCTGATAAATCACAGGTCTCGCACGTAGTTTTGGATAGTGGCTGGGAAGCGAAACTGGCAGAAGTGTTGGAAGACATGGACGAAGTAGTCCATTACGTCAAGAACTTCCAATTGGGCTTTACCATTCCGTACACATTGAACGGTGAAGAGAAATCATACTTGCCCGATTACATCATTCGCATTGACGATGGTCACGGCAAGGATGATCTATTAAATCTTGTTTTGGAAGTGAGCGGCGAAGCGCGCAAGGATAAAGCCGCCAAAGTGGAAACGGCACGCAACCTGTGGATTCCTGCCATCAATAATCACAGCGGGTTTGGGCGTTGGGCGTTTTTGGAAATTGGTGATCCGTGGGAAGCGAAGAATACCATTCGGGCTTTCTTGAAAGGAAAGAATGTTGATGGTGTTGCGCCCATGTTAAGAAACGACTGAAGTCGTTGCTACGTAGTGATGACTTTAGTCATAGAGCGACTGAAGTCGCCACAACGTTATGAAATCAATATGCCTTACACGTATCGTAAACTCAACCCAAAACAGCGCGAAGAAATCATCGCACAGAGGCAGGCGATGGGATATCCGCTTCATGCGCCGCCGCACCCGTTTCGGGACGCGGGACATTACATGCTGACCGCCGCAAATTACGAGCATGTTCGCGTGATGAATTCTCCCGAACGGCGCACAGAGTTTCAAAAGAAGTTATTGCTTGCATTTCAAGAGATCAAAGCCGAAGTTGTTGCATGGGTTGTGCTCGCAAATCATTATCATATTCTTGCAGGTGTGGGTTCGCTGGACGATGTTTCAGCAGCGCTCAAGCAACTGCATGGCTCCACCTCATTTGAATGGAATAAGGCAGACGGTTTGCAGGGAAAGAGGAAAGTCTGGTACAAGTTTGCAGACCGAATGATTCGCGATGACGCGCATTATTATCGGGCGTTGAACTACATCCACTACAATCCCGTCAAGCACGGATATGTGGAAGATACTTATGATTGGCAATGGTCAAGTTTATCGTTGTATTACGAAGACCACGGACGCGACTGGCTGCGTGAAAAGTGGCGCGCTTTCCCACCTGAGGAAGACTTTGGTAAAGGTTGGGACGACATGTAGTGACGACTTTAGTCGTTCATGAATAAGAGTATGACTCGTAGTAACGATTTCAATCGTTGAAAAAGCGACTGAAGTCGCTACTACGATGACAAGGATATTTTATGCCTCCAAAAAAGAAACCCTCCCCTCCCAAACTCCCCACACCCGTGGACTCGCACAACCACAAAGACAAGCGCGCCAACATCCCAACGGAGGAATTGCGTGACTTCATCGCCTACGATGAGAAAGCGCCGAAGACGGTGCTCTACCCGCGCGACCCATCGTTGGACCCGCAGTTGGTGTGGAAGGGCAAGGACGAACAGGATGCGCAGGATTTAGCCGTGCCTGCGGTGCCGATCTATATTCAGGAGCATATCAAGCCGCAGGCAATTATTGATTTGATTCGTAGTAACGACTTAAGTCGTCACTACGATAGCAACTACCAGCCCTCATTGTTCGGTGATTTCAACGGACTGTCCTTCGAAGACCGCGTGGACTTTTACCACCACGAACAGAACTGGTCGAACCGCATGATTTTGGGCGATTCGCTGATGGTGATGACTTCGCTTGCCGAGAAGGAGGGACTTAAGGGCAAGGTGCAGATGATCTACCTTGACCCGCCTTACGGGATCAAGTTCGGCTCGAACTGGCAGGTGAGCACTCGCAAGCGAAATATAACTGATGGCAAAGCTGAAGACACCACACGCCAGCCCGAACAGGTGAAAGCCTTTCGCGATACCTGGCAATTGGGTGTTCATTCGTATTTGGCTTATTTGCGCGACCGCTTGGTGACGGCGCATGAATTGCTCGCTGAGAGTGGAAGTATTTTTGTGCAAATTGGTGAAGAAAATGTTCACTTGGTGCGTTGCATTCTGGATGAAGTGTTCGGTAGCGAAAATTATGTGGCATTGATTACATTTAGAACAACATCGGATCGTGGCGGACAAATATTAGGTACCAATAGTGATTACATACTTTGGTATGCCAAGAAAATTGAACAGATAAAAAGCCGTTCACTCTACACAACTCGCGAATATGAGGGCGATATTGGACAACGTTATACACGCGTTCAATTATCTGATGGTGCAAGACGCTTTATGGATAGCAATGAAAGAGAAAACCCAAGACGAATTCCTGAAGGCGCAAAGGTTTATCGCCATGACAATTTAACTTCTCAGGGAACCGGTGATAGTGGAAAATTTCCTGTGCAATTCAACGGGATAAAATTTTCACCAAGCAAAGGTACATGGAAAACACATTCAGATGGAATACAACGTTTACTTAGGTCAGAAAGATTAGCAGCTCCAACCTCCAACTCTTTAACTTATGTTCGTTTCTTTGATGATTTCCCATATACATCTTATGCTAATGTATGGATAGATACACAGACTGGCGCTTTTACTGACACAAAAGTTTACGTAGTTCAAACCAATACCAAAGTAATTGAGCGTTGTATGTTGATGGCAACCGACCCAGGCGACTTGGTGCTCGATCCCACCTGCGGCTCAGGCACCACGGCATACGTCGCCGAACAATGGGGGCGCAGGTGGATCACGATGGATACGTCGCGAGTCTCGATTGCGTTGGCGCGGACGCGGTTAATGTCTGGGCGTTATCCATACTACCTTTTGGCTGATTCAGCCGAAGGTCGCAGGAAAGAAGCGGAAGTCAGCGGTAGTAGCGACTTCAGTCGCTTTGGTGGGACGACTGAAGTCGGCACTACGAGTGATATTAAGAAAGGCTTCGTCTACGAACGCGTCCCGCATGTCACGCTCAAATCCATTGCCAACAACGAAGAGATCGACGCAGTCCACGCCAAATATCAACCCGACCTCGATACACTGCGCGCCGAGATCAACAAGGCTGCAAAGAAAAAATGGGAAGAGTGGGAAGTGCCGCGTGAAGGCAGCGACGATGTAAAACCGCTGCTCCAAAAATATTGGGACCTGCGCCGTGCCCGCCAGAAAGAAATCGACGCCTCCATCGCCCGCCGCGCCGATACCGAATTCCTCTATGACAAACCCTACGAAGACAAAAAGCGCATCCGCGTCGCGGGACCCTTCACCGTCGAAAGCCTCTCCCCGCACCGCGTGCTTGCCACCGACGACCCCGCCACCGCCTTCCGTGAAGACACCCTCAACACCCAGGACTTCACCCACACCATCCTTGAAAACCTCAAGACCGCGGGCGTACAAAACACCATCAAAAAACAGCGCCTCAAATTCGAACGCCTCGAACCCTACGCGGGCGTCTGGATCCAAGCCATCGGCGAATATAACGAACAGGATGGCACCCCGCGTCGCGCCGCCATTTCAATTGGTCCTGAACTGGGAACCGTCAGCGCCGAACAGATCAAAGAAGCCGCCAAAGAAGCCGTCCGCGGCGTTGGCTTCGACCTGCTCATCGTCTGCGGATTCGCCTTCGACCCACACGTCAGCGAAGAAGCCAAACGCTACGGCAACCTCACCGTCCTCCCCACTCGGATGAACCCCGACCTGGCAATGGGCGACGAACTCCTCAAGAAGACAGGCGCGGGCAACCTCTTCATGGTCTTCGGCGAACCCGATATTGAAATCAAGCGTAGTGACGACTTAAGTCGTTACTACGTGAAATTGAATGGGCTCGACGTCTACGACCCCACCACAGGCGAAATCCGCGCGAACACTACCGACGACATCGCCTGCTGGTTCATCGACACCGACTACAACGAAGAAACTTTCATCGTCCGCCACGCCTACTTCACCGGTGCCGACGAACCCTACGATAAACTCAAACGCGCTCTAAGAGCCGAGATCGACGAATCTGCCTGGAGCGCGCTCTACACCAACGAATCCATCCCCTTCGAGAAACCTGCCAATAAAGGCAAGATCGCGGTCAAGGTCATCAATCACTATGGGGATGAGGTGTTGAAGGTGTATGAGGTGTGAGGTAACGAAGAAAAGAATTTATGCCACGTAAAAAAGCAAATAAAGAACTTCTCGTAGCGCTCTTGCCAAAGACATCCGCCCTCGATATTTTGAAAAACGAGGGCTGGTATCATATCCCTCTGGAAACTGCGCCCAAACGCTGGCCGCCGAAAGTCTTGGCGTTTTATCAAGGTAAAGTGTTTGGCAATGAAGAAGCATATAAAATCCGCTATTTTGGGGAAGTGAGTCAGATTGATATTGTTCCACGGAAGGAACTCTTCCCCGATGATGAGAAGAACCAACACAAGGCGGAAAATTTGTATTATCGAATACAGTTGAAGAAAATTCAGGTAAGATATTTACCGATCATCAGTTACCGCCCAAGGCGGCTGGTATTCATTCCAACAACATTGGAGAAGTTTAAACATGCGGAACAGATTAATGATTTATTTGATGGGAGTGATTTGGAAGACCGACTATGGAAGGTGTCAAGTACCCATTTTATATACCAATGATAAATAGACACGCTTCGCAGTCA
>CAZIYY010000206.1:0-7175 GCA_964543585.1 uncultured Anaerolinea sp.
AATGGTATTACGTGGAGGGCTCGACAGATAAGGCTAATCGAACCGTTTACTTCAACATCAACAACGGCACTCCCGCCGGCGCCACGTGGACAGTTGGCGAAAACAGGGATGGGGTGGGGACTGCGCCTTTGATGGTTGGCGCCCGTGCGGACTCAACGGGAAATGCCGGGGAACATTGGGATGGCTTGATTGACGAAGCTATCTACTACAAACGCGTGTTGAGCGCCGCGGAACGCGGCTGGCTGTACAACAACGGCAATGGGCGAAGCTACGCAGACTTGACCGCGCCGCCGCCCAGCCCCATCACCACAACGACCACGATCACCTACGACGCGGCGGGACGCAAAACGGCGATGTCTGATCCCGAGATGGGCAATTGGACATACGCCTACGACGCGCTCGGCAGCCTGACGGAACAAACGGATGCGCGCGGCTGCGTGTTGACTTTGGGTTATGATGGCCTCAACCGCCTGCTAAATAAATCCTCCTCGGGGAGTGGATGCAGCGTGCAAATCAACACAGCCTACGCGTATGATGCGGGCACAAACGGCAAGGGACGCAGAACCTCCATGACCAGCGGCTCAGGCTCAGAATTGGTCGCCAACTCGTGGACCTACGACACGCGCGGCCGCATAGCGAGCGAAACGGCAATGGGTTACACCACTAATTGGACGTATAATTCAGCCGACCTGCCCCTCACCATGAAATATCCCGATAATGAAACGGTGAACTACAACTACAACTCCCGCATGTTGCTAGATAGCGTGATTGGAACGAATACCTACGTTTCTTCCACGCTTTACGACTCTGCGAGCAGAATGACCAGCCGCGCATTGGGCAATGGCTTGACCCAAGCCTACACTTATTACCCCTGGTCCGCTCCCGCGCAAGGCGGGCGATTGCAAAACCTGACAACAGGTTCTTTGCAGAACATCAACTACACCTATGATCCTGCTGGAAATATCTCGCAGATCACGAACAACATCGCCAGCGAGACAAATACATACAGCTATGATGCCCTGGATAGATTGATAAGCTGGAACTTGAACGGCACAACTGAAACTTATGGCTACAATACCGCAACTGGCAATCTCGAAACCAAAGCGGGACTGAATCTCACCTACGGAGATACAAATCACAAACATGCGGTCACAAACGCGGCGAGCAACACCTATCAATACGATGCCAATGGCAACCAAACCACCCGCGTGATTGGCGCGGACACTTACCTGCTTTCATATGATGCCGAGAATAGATTAGTCGAAGTGAAGAAGAACACAGTAGTGATTGCCACCTTTATCTATGACGGCGACGGCAATCGAGTCAAGAGCGTGATGGGCAGTGAGACGATTCTGTTCGTCGGCGGTCATTATGAGATAACTAACCCTGGTTCTGGTCAAACCGTGAGCAAATACTACTTTGCAGGCGCGCAGAGAATCGCGATGAGAAAATATACGATTCCTCAATCCATGACTGTGGAATACTTGCTCGGTGATCACTTAGGCTCTACCAGTATTACCACTGATGCCAATGGTGCGAAAGTTTCTGAAATGCGTTACAAGCCTTGGGGAGAGGTGCGGTATTCATGGACATCAGGCGCATCCACCACGCCTGCGTACACATTGTCCAGTTACACCTTCACGGGACAATATTCGTACATGGACGATCCATCCACGAGCGGGGTGACTGAGGGCTTTGGGTTGATGTTTTATAACGCAAGGATGTATGATCCCTCACTAGGCAGATTCGCGCAGGCGGATAGTATCCTTGACAATCCAGTAACAGGTTGGGATCGCTACAGCTATGTGCGAAACAATCCTATAATGTTTACAGATCCGAGCGGTCATTGTATTGATGAGGATGGCGATGGTCAATGTGAGAAAAAAATCAACTATTTTGCCCAATCGGAAAGTGGCGTTGCAGATATCCTTGATAGAGGAATCTTAAGCAAAGGGGCCAATAAATTATACGACCTTTACCTGAAGATGTATGGCGATGAATCCGGTTGGTGGTGGGATGAATATGGCTCAGGTGGCTTTTCTATTTGGGAATTTATGGCTATTCAATGGGGGTTGGAAAGGGATTGGTATCCTAATGTGAAAAACTTTAGTGAAGCGCTTTCCAATGCTTCGGCTGTTTGGTGTCAAAGTAAGCCAGCCTGTTCAATGAACACACCTGAGTGGAACTTGAATTTTCTTGCTGCCTATTCTAAAAGACCCCAAAAAGGTGTTTCGGATTGCGTTAGTAACCGCAGTTGTGATATTGCTAGTGTAGTGCGCAGACCACCACTCAGCGGCTCAATGCAAATTGTTGCTGCCATTCAACAAAGGTCACCGCTATCTGTAGATCCAGTGGAACCTGGTGATTTATACAGCGTTGGTAATGTCTCATTATCATCAGATGTCCTCATGAAAATGATAAAAAGAGGTATGGTCTTTCAAGCATGGGGGAGTGGCAACACAATGGTTATGTTAAGGAAGTGCGAATCCGATCTTTTTGGTTATGCTGCGTCTAACAACGGAACTCGCGATATAAACAAAGTTAATTATGGCAAATTCTGTGGATAAGACAATGAAAAAGAAAACACTCTTCATCGTATTACTTGTTTTCTCGGTTTTCCTAGCGAGTTGTTCCAATATAGGTCCAACTCAGTTTGAGAAGGCCACTTCAACAATTGCACCACCTATGGTATTTACTCCATCGCAAACATCAGTTCCAACTGCATCTGAAACGCCCATATCCGTACAAGAAATATCTCAGGCGTGTGTTGAAATAGATATGAACAATGTGTCTGGAGTATCTTTGAAGGGAGTAGCAGTCTTTAATAACTTATCACAAGAATTGGTAAATACTCTTTTCTTACAAGATTTGGAAACAGCAAGCGTCAAAATGGGAGCTGATCCAAACAGCCTGGTAAATTTTTGGGGCGTGTCACTGGATCGTAAATATATTTTGTATGAATATGAGAGACCTGCTGGAGATGATTCTGATTATCGATTAATTGTCGCCGACTTTCGTGGACAAATAATAAAGGAATTTGATACTCAATTTCCAGGCGACCCTTACATTGCAAATTACTACAACTGGCAAAACAACGAAAATATTCGGGTGGTTCTTTTTTCGGAAAGTCAGGAAGCTTTCAGAATGTCCCCTAGAACATATAACCCATTCACGGGTGAGTACAGAATATTACGAACAGATTTCCCAGATTCTGTTGGTAAAGATCTTGACTGGGGTCTTGATTGGATAGCGCTTAGTACATTACATTTAGAAGGTGCAAACATAGTTTATGATCCGTCACTTACCCGCGTGCTTTACCCGAGAAATAGTGAAAGCATTTCCCTCACGGATGTCGAAACTGGCAAAGAACTCGCAAGTCTATATCTTCCTAACTGGGGCCGCCTGCCCAGATGGTCGCCTGATGGCAGCTACCTATCCATTATTGGGACTGCCAAATCAAATGCAACAAGAGCAAGCGATGAGTTTTACATCATTTCTAAAGATGGAGGCGAATTTAAACGGCTAACATACCTCTCAAATACCTTCGAACAATCTGCCATTGCCGATTATTCATGGTCACCTGATGGGAAGAAGATTGCTTTTTGGTCTTATACCGAGCCAGGTGATCCCAATGCTGAAGGAACGCAGTCTGAACTTATGATATTGGATACTACAACAGGTGAAGTTACAAATCTCTGTATTCAGGGTATTAGCGCCATTACACATCTCAACGATGTTGTACTATTTTCTCATGTCGAGCCCATCTGGTCACCAGATGGAAGCCAAATCATGATTTCACAATGGGATACAACACCGGGACAAAATAATAAGAACTATGATGTCCTTGTGATAGATATTCCAAGCTTAACTGGTGTAAAGATTAATGAGAATAAACAGCCCGCAGGTTGGATGATAAAAGAGCCATAAAAACTTTGACAGTGAATTTACTGGGCAGGATAAACAGACTGCATACATTCGGCAATAACATACGAACGGACTACTTCCCCTGGAATCAGCAAGGCGGACGCTTGCAGAATCTCACAACGGGTTCTCTGCAAAACATCAACTACACTTATGACCCTGTTGGCAACATCTCACAGATCACGAACACACTCGCCAGCGAGACGAATGCCTACGGTTATGATACATTGGATAGATTGACGAGTTGGAGTTTGAACGGCACAACCGAGAGTTACACATATAATGCCGCGACAGGCAATCTGGAAACCAAAGCAGGCGTGACCCTGCAATACAATGACGCCGCGCACAAGCATGCGGTCACAGACGCGGGTGGAAATACCTATCAATACGATAACAATGGCAACCAAACCACGCGCGTGATTGGCAGTGACACCTACTTGCTTGTATATGATGCTGAAAATCGTCTGGTGGAAGTAAAGAAGAATGGTTCAACGATAGCCCAATTCACTTTCGATGGCGATGGCACGCGCGTGAAGAGCGTGATGGGCAGTGAGACGATTCTGTTTGTCGGCGGTCATTACGAAATAGCCAACCCTGGCTCTGGTCAGACCATTACCAAATACTATTTTGCAGGCGCTTCAAGAATTGTCATACGCAAATATGCCATTCCTCAATCTATGAGCGTTGAATATCTGCTTGGCGATCATCTTGGCTCAACGAGCATCACTACTGACGCGAATGGCACGAAAGTTTCGGAAATGCGTTACAAACCTTGGGGTGAGGTGAGATATTCATGGACATCGGGCATATCTACTACACCCGCGTACAAACTGTCCAGTTACACCTTCACGGGACAATATTCGTACATGGATGATCCATCCACGAGCGGGGTGACTGAGGGCTTTGGGTTGATGTTTTACAATGCAAGGATGTACGATCCCCGTTAGGGAGATTCACAAGCGCGGATTCGATTATGCCGGGAGGAGTACAAGGACTTGATCGTTACGCTTATGTTCAAAACAATCCTTTATTATAAGTTGACCCATCAGGACATTGCGGGATTGAAAAAGATAAAAACGATAAGGAAACTGTCGGTACACTGGATTGCAAAGCCGAGGATATTGCTGGCTGGTCAATGGCATACAGATTACAGTGGTTTAAACTTCTAACTGCTACAGCTGACGCTTCTAAATGGTTCCATAACATCGAGGGGATTTTAGAAGTATTTGACGAACATAATCTTGGTGAAACTGCTTCTGGAGGAGCAGACGACTGGGTGTCTTGGACAGATGCAGGCTTACTCGAAAGCATTCAAGATGGTCTTGTTGGCGCTACTGAAGGAGTTGCTAGTTTATGGACTAATTTTTTCCAAGCACTTACAGCAAAGAAAGATGAAGCCACGCTCAAACAACTTTGGGGAAAAGCGGAGATGGCTGGCACGGGTTATGGTAGTGATCTAGCGGAGGGAAGGGGGTATTTAGAGCCTGATTGGTCCTCTGACCCGAGAGGCAAATTTTTCCTTGAAATTGGAAATGGCTATCGCAAAGTTACAGGTCTTCCTTACGGTGGTGAAATCCTAGGAGCAGGTTCTGGAGGTTTGTTAGGCGGGTTTGCAGGACTTAAAGCGTGTGGAGCATTGTGTGCAGTTGGGGGTGTGCTGATAGGCGGGGTTGGAGGTGGATATGTTGGAGGCTGGGCGACGAATCCAGGCTCTGACATTGGCGGTCATCATATTGTGTATTATGTGGCGGATACCATTCTAGGAAGCAAATAAGGTGACGCCATGATGAAGAATAACCCCTTCCTTCCCCTATTAAGCCTGTTTATTATCTTACTGTGCGTCTCTCTTTCCTGTGGGCAAACAATCAAAGTGAACAGTTCGGGATTAAAAATGAATTACCCGCCTGCAAATTACTCAGGGCTTGGCTGGCTTTCCGAAACTGAACTAGCCGCTTTTGTCGCTGATGAAAATGGAGGCGTTACAGGATATTACCTTGAAAACAATGATCATTTTTACTCCCTCGATTTGCCTCCTTTTGTTGCAAAACTTGACTGCAATGGAGTGAATGATTTTAATACTGACATTAATTACACACACCCTTCGCTATTACCGGACGGACGGCTAGGACTAGTTAATAGCTGTGTATCTTTTGGTAATTACCCGGGCAAAAAACGGCAGTATCTGATCGCTTATGACTTTCAAACGGAGAAAACTGCGCTCCTTGTAAAGGAACCATTACCCAGTTATTTATCCAATGCTTTTACTTGGAATCCGGATATGACTGTAGGGCTTGCACAAATCTATGGTGGACTGGATGGAACCATTTATTGGGTATCACCTGAATATGTCGCGCCTGTAGACTTTGCAATTAGCGATGGAAAACGTTCGTTTTTACCGTCAAAAGATTTTCCACATTTCTCAGATAGTAATGAACAAGGGATTGTCTTTTCTCCCGCTTGGTCTCCTGATGGCAAAACGATTGCCTTTTTTGTGACTCTGGATGCAATTGGTCGAAGTGGATTTAGCCGCTCTGACGGTGAGTATAAGATTTTTTTCATGGATCCTGTTGAAGAAAAGCCATACCCTGTTGTAGGCAAGATCTATGAAGCATTTGAGCTCACCTGGTCTCCTGATAGTAAATGGCTTGCTTTTATTGGGAGCTATGGCATTCTAAAGACTTATGGTATTTGGCTATACTCTCTTGAGTCTGGAAAGATATATCCTATGGTTTCTGGAAAATTCGATCATATTGCTTGGTCTCCTGATGGCACTAAAATCGCGGCGACGATTTGCGAGCCTAATCACCCCAACCTCCTTTGTGATCGTTATGAAGTTTGGGAATATGATGTGAGTTCGATAAAGTAACCAATACATCCGATGGCAGGAGAGTAAAGAGCGTGATGGGTAGTGAGACGATCCTGTTTGTTGGCGGTCATTATGAAGTGAGCAATCCCGGTTCTGGTCAGACTGTTACCAAGTATTACTTTGCCGGAGCATCTCGCGTCGCAATGAGAAAATACGTCATTCCTCAATCCATGGCTGTGGAATATATGCTTGGAGATCATTTAGGCTCAACCAGTATTACAACGGATTCTTCTGGAAACAAAGTTTCTGAAATGCGCTACAAGGCATGGGGCGAAGTGAGATATTCATGGACATCAGGCGCATCCACCACGCCCGTGTACTCCCTCATGGACTATTGTACTGCACCCATAAAACTGGACACTAAAGAGGCACTTGGCTATCAAGTTTT
>CAZIYY010000207.1:0-4400 GCA_964543585.1 uncultured Anaerolinea sp.
TCAGCTTATCTCTTTTGGCTGCCTGCAAAGTTGCACTTCATACTTGAATCTACGACCTAAATAAAAAAAGATGGCAGGCTTAATTTCGGCCCAAATAGTATTTCACTCAACTATGGGTGTCAATTTCTAGATAACCGAATAAGCAGGTATAAATACTCTCTACGAAAAAGCGGAGATCGAGGAAATATAGGCACGACCCGCGCATGATATTAATCCATACGAAATCGCATAATGGGCAAGAGGAAAATCAGTAAATTGGTAATTGAAACAAAAGTAAGTTAAAATAGATGCCTGAAATTTATATGGACAACTAGTTCCTATCTCAAAAACTACCACAACCTGTTGTTATAAAATGTATGAATTGAACTCGGTTTCAAATCCCGACTTTACATTGGTCATAAAACTAATTGATTATGGAATGTATTATCTGCAACTCGCCAATGACATTTTACTTTTCCAAATATTTTGACTTATACAATTTGGGACGAGTCGATTACTGGAGATGTCAGACCTGCGGTTTTGTCATATCCAAAACCCATGCGGGTTTATCTGAGTTGGATTGGGAAAAACTTAATCATGAATATCACAGTGCTTATCTTGGAAAAGATTCCAATGCTGATGACCCGCGCTGGATTAACAGATTAAATACACAAGCAGAGGTCATAAATGATTTAGTAGACATCGGTATTCTCTCACGGAATAAGTGGTTAGATTTTGCCAGTGGAGATGGCAAACTTTCAAACATTCTCAAGAACAAATACAAGCTGACTTTACTAAACTACGATCGTTACATGCCCGTTGGTGAAAACTTCCTTACGAAGAAGGATTTGGATTCATCTGGCTTTGATTTTGTACTGACAACTTCAGTTTTTGAGCATATAATGAAACGACAAGACTACGATCGCATTGCTGCGCTCGTGTCCGAAGATGGCATCATGGGACTTCATACACTAGTCTGCGAAAACATACCCTATGACCCAGCTTGGTTTTATCTTCTTCCTGTGCACTGTGCCTTTCACACAAACAAAAGTATGGACTTGCTGCTCCACCAGTGGAGATTTAAATCATCAATATACAATTTCGACGCAAGACTATGGCTATTTCTTAAATCAAAAAGTAATGAAATCGAAGCTATCATCGATAAAGCAAACGAACGGGCATTGTCCAAGCCCAAGTATCTTTTTAAGACGGGCTTTATGGATTATTGGAAATAACCTTTGTGTTGCAGACATTGAAGCATATTCTCTAAATATTTCGATTGAACTATATTGGTTTAGAAGGAAATATGGCACATTTGAAAAAACAAAAAATCGAAGATCTTTCTATATTTGGTGGCCCGCAAACATTCGGCGAATTATTGCACGTGGGGCGGCCAAATATTGGTAATCGTGAGCGGTTTTTGGCGCGCATTAACGATATGTTTGATCGCCGCTGGTTGACCAACAACGGTCCCCTTGTGTTGGAGTTGGAGCAAAATTTAGCCGGGTTTCTTGGCGTAAAGCATTGTATAGCAGTGTGCAATGCTACTGTTGCTTTGGAGATCGCTACGCGCGCGTTGGGATTACATGGAGAAGTAATTGTCCCTTCTTTTACATTCATTGCCACCGCACATGCCCTACAGTGGCAGGAAATTACGCCGGTCTTTTGCGACGTGGATCCTCTCACTCATAATATTGATCCTGCGAAGGTTGAGAATTTAATCACACCGCGCACGACCGGCATCCTGGGTGTGCACGTGTGGGGGCGCGCCTGTGATGTTGAAAAATTAAGCGCTATTGCCCAAAAACACCAACTCAAGTTGATGTTTGATGCGGCACATGCGTTTGGGGCTACACATCAGGGCCGGATGATCGGTGGATTTGGGGATGCAGAAGTGTTCAGCTTTCACGCCACAAAATTTTTCAACACCTTCGAGGGCGGGGCCATTACCACAAACAGTGATGAGCTCGCCGAGAAAATTCGCAGCATGCGCAACTTCGGTTTTGCCGGGCTGGATCTTGTCATCGATATTGGAACGAATGGCAAGATGAGCGAAGTGTCTGCCGCCATGGGGCTGACTTCCTTGGAAAGTCTCCGCGAATTTATTGAGATTAATCAGCGTAACTACGGGGTCTATTCCAGGGGCATTGCAGACATCCCTGGCATTCAATTGACTGCCTATGATGAAGAAGAAAAGAATAATTACCAATATGTTGTCATCGAGCTAGACGAAAAGGTCACTGGTATCAGCCGTGACCTGCTGGCAAAAATCCTTCATGCAGAGAATGTTTTGGTCAGGCGGTATTTCTATCCTGGATGTCACCAGATGGAGCCTTACCACTCTTATTTCCCTAATGCTGGTCTGGTATTGCCGGAAACCGAAAAATTAACACTAAAGGTGTTACAACTTCCCACGGGAACCGCCGTAGGGGAAGAAGAGATCAACCAGATCTGCGAAATCATTCGTTTTGCCGTTGCCAACGGGTCAGAAATCCGGGCTCGAATTGAAACCGGAAAAAGAATTGCCGTATAGACTTATAGCGTCCTTCAACTCCACAGGCACCTATCGATTGTTGGGCTAATGAGCGCAGAGTAAAAGGAGAAATAAACCAATGCAAAATGTGGTGTTGTGTATCACCTGCCCGCCGCCGATGGCATCAACCCTATCAAAACCATTTCTTAAGATGCGAAAGCCGATGATAAAAGACCTAATTGTCTTAAAGTTGATTCGCAGTCTTGCATCGATGATTCATAATAAAGAAATATTCTCTCATGCCTAAAAAGAACAAATTGTCTGTCATTCTTACATCCTATAATCATGCGAAATACTTGCGCGAGTCGATTGATAGTATTTTAAACCAAACCTATTCAGATTTTGAACTTATCATATGGGATGATGCTTCCACAGATAAATCGTGGCAGATCATCAACACCTATTCAGATCCAAGAATTCGAGCCTTCAGAAATGAAATAAACAGGCAAGTTGATTATCTCAATGAAGCAATCTCAGACGTGGCGAAAGGACAGTATATTGCCATCCACCATTCTGATGATATTTGGGAACTTGAAAAACTCGAAAAGCAGGTAGCCTTTCTCGATGCCAATCCGCAGATTGGCGCTGTGTTTACCTGGGCACAGATCATTGATGAAGATGGGCAGCCATTTCCAGACCAGAACCATTTTTACTATAAAATTTTCGAACAACCCAATCGCACCCGGCACGAATGGTTGAATTACTTTTTCTATTATGGAAATGCTCTATGTCACCCCAGCGTACTAATACGCAGGCAGTGTTACAAGGATGCCGGATCATATAGATACGCAATGGCGCAGATTCCAGATTTTGATATGTGGGTGCGTTTGTGTTTGAAATATGACATACATATACTACCGGAAAAACTGATCCGCTTCCGTGTACGATCGAACGAAATGAACGCCAGCGGTATTCGTTCAGACACACGTATTCGCCGGCAGTTTGAATTCCTTCAAGTATTGAACAACTATAAAAATATTCCGTCATTTCAAGAATTTACCAGCATCTTCCCAAATGCTGAAAAATATCTGAAACCACAAGGCCACGATCTTGCCTTTGCTTTGGGGATGGTTGCACTTGAATCTAAAACAAATCAAATTACGAAACTATTTGGGCTAAATATCTTATTCGAAATATTTAACGATCCCGACAGGGCGAAAAAGATCAAGGAACTCTATGATTTCAGCTATCAAGATTTCATTGCATTGACGGCACAATATGATGTATTCTCCACTGAGTTGATAAACAGCCTGACGGCTCAGATAAACAGCTTAACAACCCAAGTCCAATCCTTGACTTATAAAGAAGTCGCCTTAAATCAGATTTTGCAGAGTCGATCTTGGAAATTCGTGCAAATGCTTCAACGACTGCGATTAAGAATAATCCCAATCGGAAGCCGTCGTGAACGTCTGCTGAAAATTGTATGGCGCGGCTTGCGCCAATTACGCTCTCAAGGATTGTCCGCCTTCCTGCGCAAATCGGTTGCGTACATCCTTGGCAAATCATCCTGGTATAACCGCCTGCAAAACGCCCGCAGATCGTCTTTTAAAAAATCAAACTTAAAGTATAAACCTGTTCGGGGCTTACCAGTTCACTTACGTGAAAAAGCTAGGCAAATCGAAGAATCCGGCTTTTTTGACTATGAGTGGTATCTCACTGACAACCCTGATGTTCTCAACGCGGCTATTAACCCTGTTGAGCATTATCTTATGCACGGTATAAAAGATGAACGGAATCCCAACCCCCTGTTCAATACATCCATATATGCAAAATCGTCTGGGATCATGAGAGAAGAGGCGCTTCTCCACTTTGCAGAAAGCGGCCGTCTTTTTGCCCCTGGCGCGTATCACCACGCTGAAGTACTCATGACCGCGCAAAAAAATATCTG
>CAZIYY010000207.1:4410-7168 GCA_964543585.1 uncultured Anaerolinea sp.
CCAGCGAGCGATCAACGTAGTAGCCATAGCCGCCCGAGGTCACCCAGCCAATGACAATGCCCTCGTGCCAGATCGGCTCATCGCCCAGCACGTCGGCATCGGCGGCCGTCAAGGAGATGAAGTGCGAGAAAGACGATCGTTCTCAAAACAGAAAGTATGCTGTGTTTCTCCAGTGTGGCGCTGGGTCTCTTCACGAAAAATGGTTAACACAGAATTCAAAGGATTGGGATTTGCTGGTAAATCATTATGACCACACTCACTTGGGGAATATCCCATGCGATGTCGAATTTAAACAATCCAGCAATCAACCAGGTACGAAGTCCACAGGTTTTCACGCCTTGTTGGAAAATTGGCCGCAAATTATCGAATCGTATGAATATGTCCTCTTGCTTGATGATGATATATTTATGGAGGAAAAAGATATTAGCCGCCTCTTCCAGATCGCCGACGAGAACAAACTTCATCTTGCGCAAGCCAGCCTTTCTTCCAACTCAATTTGTGCACATACAATTTTCAGGAACTCTGGGAAACCAGGCATTCGTTACGTAACCGGAGTTGAAATTATGATGCCCGTTTTGTCCAGGCATGCCATCAAAATGGGCAGGCAGTTATTCGCACAAGCCATCAGCGGCTGGGGCGTAGATTTTGTGCTGGGGAAACTTGTTGGCTTGGCAGGCAAAGCCGCGGTGATTGACGATGTGATCGCATCCCATACCAAGCCCATCAACGTTGAAAATGGCGCATTTTACAGAATGTTGCATCAGGCTTATATATATCCCGAGATCGAATTAACAAACCTTCAAAGAATATACGGCGTTGAGCGTTCCTTTTATCACGTTAAAAATTAAAGCAAGGACACTTAGAGAATTTCAATGACAGCAAAATCCATCGAGTTAAATACCCTATACCAGCCTACCCCTGACTTTACTAGCAGTAAACCGACTGCCATTGCCATGGCGCTTGTGAAAAACGAGGGCGATCTCATAGCCGCCTGGCTCGCGCATATTTGCGAACTATTTGATTTGATCTATATCGTAGATCATCAATCCACAGACGGCACCCGGGAATTTCTGCTCGACGCGGCAAAGTCCCAGGAAAAGATTCACCTGTTTTCTTTTGAAGAGCCGGGATATTTCCAATCGGAAATCATAAACCAACTGGCGCAAATGACTTTCCAGGATTATCCCGATGCGTGGTTGTTTCCATTGGATGCCGACGAATTTCTACCTGTATCAAGCAAATCAGAATTTACCGCTTCGCTCAACAAATTTGACCCGGACCAGGTTCTTTTACTCAATTGGCAAAATTATATTCCACTATATTTGCAAATCGATCAACAACTTCAGTTCAATCTTCCGTGTCTTGTTCCATCAAAGCCGGGTCTTTACAACAAGGTCGCTGTTAGAGCGAGTACCCTTTCAAAAAAGAAGTGGAAAATTGCGCAGGGCAACCATAGACTCGAAACAGAAACGGGAAGTTGGGCTGGTTTAAATGCCCAAGTCAGATTCAGCAATCTGATTCACATGCCAGTTCGTAGTGTGGATCATTTTACATTGAAATGTATCCAAGGCAATATTTCGGTCTATCAACTTTCCGATTGGCGCCAACGGGGTCCCTTTCACTGGCATGAGATGCTAAACTCTATTTTAAGATATGGTGAAATTAGCTCAAATATCGTTCGCAGATTTGTCGCATCTTATGGACAAACCAATGACCTGGATCCTAACGGCATAAGCATTTACGAATTAATTGACGAGGGCTGGAGCGTCCAAAACTTCGATATGGCGCACGGCGAGATATTTTCAAACGCAATAAATCGGCGCAACACTTTCATTGAACTTTCTGCTCGTCTACTGGAAGCATGTCCTGAAAACAACGACTTCCAGCGTTTTTTGCAAATTAATAAGGATAGCCAAAGAAAGGCTTTGGACGTGGCCTTATGGCAACAACAGGGAACTTATTCCAGGAATCCAAATTTTTACAAACTACCCGAACTCGCAATACAGGATTCGTATCAGGATTTCTCTGAAATCGAGTTGTTGCAATTTTTTATGTCAAACAGTTTTATGGACCGAGAAAATCCCGTCCCCTCAACCTGGGAAACCCACATCCCCTTCTTTTATAGTCTTTTGAATTTTTATAGGCCGAGACGTTTTGTAGAATTAGGTACACATCACGGCAATTGTTTTTTTGCGGCTTGTCAGGTTTCCAAACAATTAAGCTATTCAATGGAATGCATTGCAATTGATACCTGGGCTGGCGACACACACACGGGAAGCTATGAAAATGAAGTCTTTATCCAGTTCATGCAGATCTTAAAACGCGATTATCAGCACGGAAAATATATTCGCAAACTATTTAATGACGCATCAAAACAATTCGAGCCGGGCTCAATAGATTTGCTTCACGTTGATGGATTGCATACTTATGAAGCTGTCTCTGAAGACTTCGCAAATTGGCTGCCCATGCTTTCAGATCGCGGGATTGTCATGCTCCACGACACTCAAGAACGCGAACGAGGATTTGGCGTCTGGAAATTATGGGCTGAGATCAGCAGGAAATATCCTTCTTTTGAATTCGAGCACGGCCATGGATTAGGTGTATTGCTGGTCGGAGAACATCCCGAACAACATATACAGAAACTGTTCGAAATTGCGTCTCGACCGGAATATGTTAAATTTATGCGTTTCTTTTTTTCTAATATTGGTAGACTTTCACAAATTATAATACCCTTAGGCATTGGTGCATAAATCGAAAA
>CAZIYY010000208.1:0-6894 GCA_964543585.1 uncultured Anaerolinea sp.
CCATTGGGGAGTTTGATCTGCCACCACAAGTACGTACCTCCATTTTTGTAACGCGTACAGGTGGGTCCGCCAATCACTTCCACCTTTGTGTTGGGAATATTGGTCAGTATCCAATTATTTTGAATTCCGGGTGATGAACGGAAGTTCAGGCGACGGAGAATTGTTGCGTTCATCCCCACATTTAGGCGGGCGCGGGACACTGCGGCGCACACATCTGTGTCTGATGGGATTTCCACTATTGGTGTTGGTAATGGCTCAGGCACAGGAGATTCAGTTGGCGATGGGATTTGTGTGGGAGGAGGTGCCGGTGTAGGTGTACCTGTTTGCGATGGTATCGGAAGTGCTGTCGCCGTTTGTCCGCCGGAGGCTGACGTTCCTGTCGGTGATGGAATCGGCATGACAGTCTCAGTCAATCCACCTGGAGCCGATGTTCCAGTGAGAGGTGGTATTGGAGGCGTGGTCGAGGTTAACGAGTCGGATATAGATGTCCCGGTTAGGGAGGGTGTTGGAGGACTAACCGTTAGTGTAGTTGCAGGTTCAGGTGGTGGGGCTGGCAAAGGTCGCAACCAGAGGAGGAAAATAAATATCAATAACAGAATGATCGCAACGATCAACTTGAAAAGATCGTAGAGCGGTGCGCGGGATGAGGTGCTCATGTTGCCTTTATCCCCGCTGGGCTTTTTGTTGCGCGAATTCTTTTGCCTGCGCGATCATCTTCTCTTCGCCTGGGAAGAATTTTCTGATCAGTGAGCCAAGGACCTCCTCCAATTCTTCCGACGTGAGTTGAGCCATTTCCTCGAATGTATATATCCCCGCTTCGTTCAAGCGTTTTGCGATGACAGGACCCACACCTCGGATGGCTTGCAGATTATCCATGCCCGCCTTGTCGCGAATGGGTTTGGTTTTGGATAACTGCGATTTCCTGCTGACCTTCTTTTCGAGCGCGGCTATGCGTCCTGTTAGATCTGCATTTTCCTGCGTTAATTTCGTTTTCTCTTCAGCCAACTTCACATTTTCTTGTGCCAACTTTGCGCTATCCTGAGACAGCTTCGTATTTTCCTCGGACAAACTCGCATTGCGCTGAGTCAACTCCACATTTTCCTGTGCAACCGCGTGGATACGTCTGCGCCAATAGAACCAGTCAATGACCCATTCAACCAGCCAGCCGATAAGCAATCCAAGGACGAGCGCCGCAATGACATTCATTGTGAGGTCCTCTCTTTTGTTTGATAAACGGAGATATGGTTTATTTTATCAGCAAGTCAGTTGGATTGCCGAGCGAATATTTTAAGGTAAATCCCCCGCGTGTCCTCTTGAATTGACTTTATATCTATGCTAAAATGACATTGAAATTCGCTAAATGTATGGGGATGCAGAGCGCTTACGCCCACATCTGGCGGCAACAAATGTTCTAATAAACGGAGAAAATCTACAATGCGGTGTCCATACTGCCAGCATCACGACTCTAAAGTGCTTGATACTTCACACGACAGCCATGGCGGAATCCGCCGCCGCCGCGAATGTTTCAAATGTGGACAGCGTTTTAGCACTTATGAACGCCCGATATTGGCAACACCTCTCATCTTTAAGCAGGATGGCACACGCGAAGAGTTTGATCGTGAGAAGTTGGCGCGCGGCATCCGCATCTCGTGCGCAAAGCGACCGGTCTCTGCGGCGGACATCGAACGCCTGATCGGACAGGTTGAATCGCAGTTGCAAAAACTTGGCAAATCAGAAGTTTCTTCGAGAGTCGTCGGTGACCTTGTTATGAATGGTTTGAAGGAAATGGATCAGATTGCATACATCCGCTACGGAATCGTGTATTTAGGTCTGGATGATCTTCATTCGTTACGAAGCGAAATTGACCGCCTGCTCGAAAGCTAATTAACTGACAGTGACCTTTCCGCGATGGGCGGATTGTCGTCTCTGTCTTTTTTGTCGCAAAAATTATCGCGTTGAGTTGAACGAATTGCACATATAAAGCGATATTCCAAATTCAGTTAGAGGAGAGTGTATCATGGCAAGCAAAGCAGTTACCCCAACTACAAAGGTAAACAACGGATTACTTCCCACACCTCCCATGCCGAAGGGACTGCCGAAGGCAAATCTCACGGACAACGCGCGCCAGGTGTTGATTAAGCGTTACGTCCGCCGCGGGGACGATGGCAAACCTGCCGAAACAGTCGAGGAGATGTTTTGGCGCGTGGCATACCACGTTGCCAAAGTCGAAGAGCAATGGGAAGATGATGTTCAGAATCGCACGATCGAGTACTACCATTTATTATCCAGCAAGAAATTTTTTCCGAACTCTCCGACATTTACAGGCGCAGGCACTCCGCTTGGCCAGCTCGCGGCATGTTTCGTTTTACCGATCACCGATGACATGGGACGCGACTCCGCAGGCATCTTCCAGACCTTGCGCGACGCGGCATTGATCCAGCAGACAGGCGGCGGAAATGGCTTCTCGTTCTCACGCTTGCGTCCGCAAGGCGCGCTGGTACAGACTTCGGCTGGGCAGGCAACAGGACCCGTTGGATTCCTGCGCGTGTATGACCATGCCTTTGGTGAGATTGCGCAAGGCGGAACAAGGCGTGGCGCGAATATGGCTGTCCTGCGCGTGGATCATCCCGATGTGGAAGACTTTATTGTTTGCAAGATCAACGAAAACCAGATTACGAATTTCAATATCTCTGTTGGAATCACCGATGCGTTCATGCGCGCGGTGAAGAACGATGAAGAATGGGCGTTGCGATTCCCTGATTTGAAGGAGATGAAGCATAAAGGCTTTAGTGGAACCTTGGAACAAGCCGAAGCCGCGGGAATCACCATCCACACTTACAAGAAAGTGAAAGCACGCGAACTGTTCAATAAGATCGTCAAGCAGGCGCATCATAATGGTGAGCCTGGAGTGTTGTTTTTGGATGCGTCGAATAGAAGCAACCCTGTTCCTCATTTGTATCCGTTGGAGGCCACAAACCCCTGTGTCACTGGTGATACCTTGATCTTTACGGAACAAGGGTTGCGACGCGCAGATGAACTTGCCGCAGAAGATATTGAGATAAATGTAACTACTGATTCTCGTTTTGGCACAGATACTTTTCTACATGCCACACATGTCTTCCAAACAGGCGCAAAACCAGTGTTTCGTTTAATGACTCGCGAAGGCTATGAATTGCGCTTGACAGAAGATCATCGCGTGATGACTTCGCGCGGCTGGGTTGAAACACGTGACTTGCAATCTGGCGATCGCATCCACATCTTGAATCGCATAGGTGGATTTGGTCCAGCGGGTACGTTGGAAGAAGGTCGTGTGTTAGGCTGGCTGGTCGGTGATGGAACAGTGAATGTGGTGCGTGCGGTTCTATCCTTCTTTGGAGATGAAAAGCGTGAGTTGGCTCCTCTGTTTGCTGAAATGGTTACAAATATTGTGGAAAAGCCTGGTCAGCGCCGCACTTATCCTGTAAGTGCCACGGAAATTTTTGAACGCGATGAAGCCCGCGTGAGTTCTGAACGCCTGCGCGATTGGGTTGCTCAATATGGAATTACGCACGAGAACAAGCACTTTGTTCCGTCGGCTGTCTTTGCAGGAAGTGAAGCCATTCAACGTGGTTTCTTGCAAGCCTTGTTGACGGCGGACGGGCAAGTAAATGACGGCGGTGAGAAAGGTTGTTCCGTTCGACTCTCTTCAAGTCATTTGCCACTTCTTAAAGATGTTCAGCGCTTGCTTTTGAATTTTGGTGTCTCAAGTCGTATTTACGAAAATCGTCGTTTGGCTGGATATCGTCCGATGCCTGATGGTAAAGGCGGAACGAAAGAATATTTCCATCAGCCACAGCATGATCTGGCAATCAGCAAGACAAATCTAATTCGTTTTGCAAATGAAATTGGATTCCTGACAGAAGCCAAGCAAAGTAAACTTGCGGATTATCTGAGTCGCATGGTGCGTGGACCGTATGAAGAACCATTCCTTGCAACCGTTTTGGCTATAGAGCCAGATGGTATTGAATCTGTTTACGATTTGCATCAACCTGATACACATTCGTTTATTGCAAATGGCTTGGTAGTTCACAACTGCGGAGAGCAATGGCTTGGACCCTATGAAAACTGCTGTCTCGGATCAGTCAATCTCAACGAGCACTGCGGACCAGACGGCACAGTGGATTGGGAGCTACTGCGCCAAAGCGTTGTGTTATCCACGCGCTTTCTCGATGATGTCGTTGAAGCGAATGCTTATGTGCCTGCTGTTCCACAACTCACAGAAGCCGCACACAAGGCGCGCCGCATCGGACTGGGTATCATGGGTCTTGCGGATTTGATGTATCACGTCGGTGTGCGTTATGGCTCGAAGGAGGGACAGGAGTTCGGCGCGCAGGTGATGGAGTTCGTCCGTTATCACGCGATGAAGACCAGCATCGAACTTGCCGAAGAGCGCGGCGCTTTCCCTGCCATCGAAGGCTCGATCTATGACATGGATCACATGACGTGGACTCCGCCTCAGACGCTGATCCAATATCAGAATAACTGGGGCATGCCAAAGGTCGAGTGGGAGGCGGTGGTGGATGGAATCCGCAAGCATGGCATTCGGAACGCGGCGCAGACCACAGTCGCTCCGACAGGCACGATTGCAACCGTCGCAGGTTGTGAAGGCTATGGCTGTGAACCGGTCTTCGCGCTGGCATACATCCGCCACGTCAACGACAACGGCAAGGATTTGCGGCTCACGTATGCCAGCCCGCGCTTCGATGAAGCGTTGAAGAAACTCGGACTCGGCGAAGAGAAGCGGCAGGAGATCGTCGAGCAGGTGATGCGTGAAGGCACGTGCCAGCACATCCAGGAAATCCCGCAGTCGGTGCGCGATACGTTTGTTGTGTCGTCTGATATCACTGCCGAGGAACATGTGTTGATGCAGGGCGCGTTGCAGGCGTTCGTGGATAACTCGCTTTCGAAGACCGTGAATTTCCCTGAGACCGCCACCGAAGAGGATGTTGCGAAGGCGTATATGCTGGCGTGGGAACTCGGATGCAAGGGCATCACTGTTTATGTGACGGGCTCGCGCGAGAAGGTTGTGTTGGAGACCAAAGCCACGGCGGAGAAGAAAGACGCTTCGACTTCGGGACAGACGAGCGCTGTCCCTCCGCTCAGCGCGAGCTCACCGCTTTCCAAGCCCGAACTTGCCCCCGCTTTTTCAGCGGATCCAAAGAAGCCTCGCCCGCGCGCGTTGACGGGCAAAACGTATAGCATTGACACACCCGCTGGTAAAGCGTTCATCACCGTCAATGAGAACGGAGGCGAGCAACCTTTTGAGGCGTTCATCAACACTGCCAAGGCGGGATCGGAAACCGCCGCAGTCTCTGAAGCGATTGGCAGACTGATCTCGTATATTCTGCGAATGACATCCTCCATCAAACAGACAGACCGTATGCGCGAGATCGTCCGTCAACTGATAGGCATCGGCGGCGGACGTTCACTCGGATTGGGTCCAAACCGCGTGCGCTCGTTGCCCGATGGAATCGGACAGGTACTTGATATGTACCTGCGCGAAAAAGCCGGCGCGCTGCCCATGATGGAAGAGAAGACAAACGGTAACGGCAATGGCGGGCACACCATCGAAGCCGAGATCGCCAACGCCAAAATGAAGATCGGTGACCTGTGCCCCGAATGCGGCGAAGCTGCCGTGGTGAATGAAGAAGGTTGCAGGAAGTGTTATGCCTGCGGGTTTAGTGAGTGTTAATTAAGCATGTCATTGTGAGGAGCGTTCGTTGCGACGAAGCAATCTCAACTAAGCAGTATCATGTTCGTTACACGAGATTGCTTCGGGCTGGGTTTCGAGACGGGCGAGAAAACACTCGCCCTACTCAACCACCAGCCCTCGCAATGACATGAGGAACAACATGCAATCCTCTGCCAAAACCGTACCTGCCTACCTGAAAGAAGTTCCCGCCGGGCGGAAAGCCGCGCTGAAGAAACTGCGCGACCTCTGCCGCGCCACGTTAACCGGCTTCAAGGAATCGATGGAATACGGCGGACCCTGCTACTCGCGGGACGGCGTCGTGGAAGTGGGTTTCGCCAGCCAGAAAAACTTCATTGGCTTGTACACGCTTCGCGTCCGCACGGACGTAATGAACGCGCACAAGGACCAGTTGAAAGGGAAAGGCGTGACCTTCGGCAAAGGCGCCATCCGTTACTCCAAACCCGAGCGGATCGATTTCAACGTGGTGGAGAGCATGTTGCGCGCGACCCAGGAATCGACAGGAGCGGTATGCTAGTGAATGTTAGTAACAATATGTTAGGGTGTCGATGATTGTACCAACTTCAATACTCTAATTATCTTGTGATGCAAATGATCGGGTAATTTCCAAGGAAAGGTGGAGATATGTCTGGATTGGTATTAAACATTGTTCCTGTTGAATTCTCTTCAAACAAGGTAAAAGTGGGTGAATTACACATTGATAAAGCGTCTTATAGCGAATTCACCCAAAAATATTCGGAAACTCATGCTTTTCGATATAATGCCGAGAATGATGTAGTTCAGAATATTCCGATCAAATCAAACGAAGACCCACTTGGCAATGTTTCTGAGGTTGAGATATTAAGAAATTTGCCTCTTTTGGCACGAGCAATTCAAAACAGTATCTTTGAGTGGTTATCAAACAATCTTCGAATTAATCGTAAGGGCAAAAAAATTATTTTTTGGGGGAAGCAAGACTCGGCGCTTTTATTATCGCAAGCTGCAAGAAAATTAAATCTCCCAATCGTTGAACATCTTGAAGTGCTTTTGAAGTATGAAGTTGATTGTAGGATATTTTATTATGGAGATAACGAATCTTATCTTGGATTAGTTATAGTGGATAAGACATTTTAGAGTTGAAAACAGGTTAGTTTAAGGTGTAGTGA
>CAZIYY010000209.1:0-6885 GCA_964543585.1 uncultured Anaerolinea sp.
TTCGGCTTCGTCTGCGTCCCAACGGACTTTTCGGGGCCCTACGTCGGCGGCACGGGTGAGATCGTGGGCCAGGCGCGCAACTGGGTGGAATGGGCGCCCTACACCACCGGCACGTACAACGAGCCGGTGGACTTCCCCTTCATCGCCCTCACCGACAGCGCGACGGATGCAACCGTTTTCGTTGGCCGAGGCGATGAGCAGGGTAACTTCGACATTCAAAGCGTCCCCGCTGGCACGTATAACATGTCCATCTGGGACGAACAACTCAATTACATCATGCGCTTCAAGCCCGTCACAGTGGGTGATGGTGAGGTCGTTGACGTCAACGATGTCGGTGACGACGGCGAGCCCGGCGTTGGCGTCTCGCGCTGGTTCGGCTGGCTGGACGGCACCGTCTACAAAGACCTGAACGGCAACGGACAGTACGATGCCGGTACAGATGAGACTCTCGGCAACACCGACGTGGATCAACGCTGGCGCGACGGCTCGATCAAGGAAGCCACCTTCACCGATCCCGACGGATACTACGTGTACCCGACGGCTGAAGGCGGCGCGCTCGGCAGGTGGATCATCAACGAACAGGGCTTCGCCCGCTTCTCCGCCTTCCCTGGCGCCTCGGTGCATGACGAACACACAGGCGCTGTCACCCCATCCTGCGCGACCGAGGGGCCCTCTACGTACCCGGACTGCGTCCCGAACTCGGAGGGCGGCGGCTTGCTGATGAACCAGTTCGTGCTGGAGGGCCACCGCTCCACAGTAGACTGGGGCAAGGTGGATTATCCTGAGGGAACGCCGGGTCAGATCGTCGGCGTCACCTACTTTGCCACAACCCGTAACGAGTTCAACGCGGCTTTGCAGGCGCACGAAGACTACGAGCCGGGCATCCCCGACGTGACCGTATATCTTGAAACCTTCGGCGCGGACGGACTGCCCAACACGAGCGACGACGTCATCGTGAACTCGTACGTCACCGACCACTGGGCGCAGCCGAATGTAAGCCAGGATTTCATAGATCCGCTCAGTTCTTTCAGCCAGGACTGCAGCCCGATCCGGGACTTCACCGGAGCGGACGTCACAGGCCAGTTCAACCCGATCATCGGGCCGAACTGTCTGGAGGTGCCGCTCGCTGGTATACAAACCAAAGAGGGCAAATTCGACGGCGGCTATGCCTTCGCCGATTACTGCCCCGAATCGACCGGCGGATTTGATTTAAACACAGGTGTGTGTATGGACACCACCGACCCTGTGCCGCTGGTCGCCGGCGACTACATCGTGCATTCGATCATGCCGACCGACGCGAACGACGCGCGTACCTGTAACCCAGCGAATGACGGGTCTGGATTCAAAAACCTCTCAGGCTTATATGGTGGCGAAATCGGCGCGCAGGAGGGCTGTCTCTACCGCATTGTGCGCGAAGAGGATGTCAACGTTGACCTCGGCAACCAGTTTGCCCCGCAGATCCCGCCGCCGCCCTGCGTCGGTGACAATCACATTCTCGAGCAGGCAACGCTGGTCGTGCGCAGTCCATTATGGACGGCAGACCAATCCTCTTCCCCCCACACCGGCGACACAACCTCTGGCTCTGCCACGGTCGCTGACTTGGGAGCAGCCGTCACCGATGTCGGAAGGTTCGTTTTTGGACCCGGCATCCCGGCCGGCGCGCAGATCGTTTCGGTTGTCGCGGGGACCAGCTTCACCATGGACGTCCCGGCGACCGCTACTGCTTTGGGAGTCACGCTGACGATCGGCGGCAGCCCTTCAGCTCTTCTGTGCGACAAGAAACTGGTCGTCCTGCAAAACGGGCAGAACGCCAACGCCGACTTCAACATGATGACCAACTTCCGCACCGACCCCAACGGGGATGACCCGTCGGACACACGCACCGGCGACGTTGCAATCCCCGGGCGCTTTGTGGGCCAGGTCTTCAACGATATCTACTTCGAGCGCAACCAAATGTCGCCCTGGTATGGCGAGCCGCGACCGATTGGAGGAATCCCGGTCGGCATCTATGCCCGCGTGGACACCATCCCTAACGCCAATCCACCCTACAGCCCGGATAAGTGGCGCCTGATCACCACGGTGACCACCAGCCTGGATGGTTCGTTCGAAGCGATACTCCCCTCCACCGAAACCTTCAACTGCCCGATCCCGCAGGGACCCTGCCCGGGCATGTACCTGATCACGGTGGACGACCCGGGGACGATAGAGTCCCCCAACCCCCACTTCAACCCGAACCTGTTGGTTGCCACCACGCCGGGAGATTCCTGGCCCGGCTTGACCAACGAATTTCTCGACCTGCCGCTCGACCCGATCTCAGGCACCGCCTGCGACTTCTCGGTCCAGGCGCCCGATTTCGACGAGGTCGCCTCGACCACACCTGAGCTGCTCCAGGTCTCGCAGCCGTATGTGAACGAGAGCGACACTGTCCGGCAGATCACAATCCTCGCCGACTTCATCGGTCCGGCAGGTCCAACCGACGCGACAGGCGGACATGTCAACCTGACCAACGCGAGCGGCAGCGTCACAACCCTTACCCAGGCCAACGGGGGCATCGTGAGCTGGGTGCAACAACCCAACCCTGGCACGCCCGATACGATCGTCATCCAGGTTCCGCCGGTGAGCCCCAGCTTCCCGCCCGGACCCAGGCAACTGACCATCGTCGGCGCGGACGATCCGTTCTCCAGTCTCGATGGCAAGTCCAGCGTCAACGGCATCACCCTGCACGTGCTGGGCAATGCGGTCACAACCCCCACCTTCTTCCGCACTGCCACGGCGAACACATTTGACGGCCACCTCGTGCGCGACGGTATTCCTGGTCTCAACAGTGGTGATGTAGGCGCGGCTGTCACTGGTAGCGGCATTCCTGGAAGTACCACAATTACCGGTGTAAGTCTTAGTGGGCCTGCACTTAACCATTACTTCACAACGAACAATCTCGCGACCTCAACCGGCTTCTCGACGCTGACCCTCACAAAGAGTCACGCGGTCACCGTTGGATTTGGCGGAATTGTACCTTCACATACCGCAGCCGACCCATTAATTGTTAACGCTGGTGGCGTCAATACCGATGCTCTCCGAAGCGTAGCCTTCTCCGGTGGTTCCGGGGGCGCCGGCCTTGGTGGCGCACATACCATCCTGACTGTCAGTAACCTCAGCAGTTTCACTTTCTCCGGAACAGGCAATACAGGGGTGACCCCTGCGTTACGCACAGCGACGATCACAACGAGCCACTCCACCTTTATCAACACCGGCACGTTCGTCGTCAACCCGGGCGCTACCGCGGCTGATATAGGCAAGGTTGTAACGGGTCCGGGCATCCCGCCTGGCACGACGATTACCACTTCGCCCGTAACGTATACTCTCGGTCCTGTTACCTTCACCGGCTTTACAATAAGTAACGTGGCAACCGCCAACTCCTTCCCCGGCACCGTTTCGTTGACTCTCTCTACGCCAGCGGTTGTCGCCCCCGCCTACAACCCACCAGTTGTGCTCGTGGCTGCGCCTCCTCTATTCGCAATGGATCACACGTTGCAGAACGCGATCGATGCTGCCAATCCAGGCGACCTGCTTGTGCTGTCTGAAGGCACCTACAACGAGAACATCCTCCTCTGGAAGCCGCTCAAGATTCAAGGCTTGGGACCCGGCGGCATCATCGGCGCGCACGAACAGAATCAACGCACCCCTGAAGACCCGCGCTTCAACGTGCATGGCACGATCCTTGACGGGCGCTTCTTCCAGCAGAATGCCACGGACTTCGATGCCCTTGTGACTGCGAACGGACCGTACGCCGTTGACCCGACCTACTCGACCATCCTGAGAGGCGCGGAAATCACCGTTGTCGCCCAGACTACGGATGCATATGGTCCCGGCACCGGCACGCCAAGCCCGCTGCGCGCTCAGGTCGCCCGCATTGACGGTTTGGGCTTGCAAGCCGGGAAAGGTGTCACCCAGGGCAACGGCCAGGGCGGGGCGGGCGGCATTCAACTGCAGGCGTACATCAATAACCTGCAGATCACCAACAACATTTTGGAGAACAATGGCGGCTTGTTCGCCGGCGGCATCGGCGTGGGCCAGCCTTACGCGCACTCCAACAACAACCACAACGTCCGCATCAATAACAATCGTGTGCTTGGCAATGGCGGCTTGACGCGCGCCGGCGGCATCGGCGTCTTCTACGACGCGGATAACTACGAAATCGGGAACAGCATCTACTGCGGGAACTACGGCGTGGAGTACGGCGCCGGCATCTCACACTGGGGTCACAGCCCCGGCGGCCGCATCCACGATAACCAGATCTACTACAACGATTCCGTCGACTCCGGCGCGGGCATCTCGCTCCAGAGCGAAGTGCCGGTCCCAGTCGTCTGCACGGGCGTCGGCGCTACGGTGGCAACCTGTCTCGGAGATGGCACAGGAGCGGTAGACGTTGACCGCAACCTGTTCGAGCAAAACTACTCCAACGACGACGGCGGCGGCATCCTTGTGATGAACGCCCTCAATCAGCGCATCAACATCCGCAACAACATGATCGTGGACAACGGCGCGGCTGACCTGGGCGGGGCGATCCTGCTCGACGACTCGTCCAACGTGGCGATCATCAACAACAGCATCGCCAACAACATCACCACCGCCTCGTCGGAGAACTCATGCAGCGGTCCCGGGTGCGCACACGGCGCCGGCTTGACCTCGGAGGCGAACGAACCGATATGGACGGCGGCGCTCGGAGGTTCCCCAACCTTCTCCAACCCGGTAGCGCTCTTCAACAATATCTTCTGGAACAACAACGCCTTTACGCTGACCCAGTTCGGACCCGGAGCGACCCTGGTTGATGAAGGGTTCATTGACTTCGAGATCAGCAGTACAACCGGCACCTTCACCCCGCGCTTCTCCGACCTGACCAACAACAACATCCTCGTCAATGGGACGCTGACCACGGTGCCTGGCGGCCAGGCCAACCAAAGCGGCGATCCGGGCTTCGCGGCTGAATTCGCGCTCAGCCAGGCCAACGAGCTGCAGATCACCGGCTCACGAGGCGACCCGCAGTTCGTGCTGATCACACTCACAGGCGGGGACCCGCCGGTCGGGCTGACAGGCGACTACCACCTCGCCGAGCCGGCCTCGCAATCCGCAACCAATGCCTCGTTCGTCATCGACCGCGGCGCGCGCTGCTCGAATACCTCGGCAACAACCCCGACGATGGCGGTCTGTACTGGCGGCATCGAGGCTCCGTCCGTTGACTACGATATGCAGCTCCGGCCGGAACTGCGCACCCTGCGGATTACTACGCCATACGATTTGGGCGCAGACGAATTGCCATCCACACCGGCGCCGTTCGCGAACATCCTCGACAACTTCAACCGCGCGAACGCCGCAACCCTCGGACCCAACTGGATTAGCATCGTCGCTCCCGCCTCCTTTGCGATCCTTAGTAACCAGGCGCAAGCGATGCTAAACAACGGCTACCGCCTCTGGAAGCCGGGTCCCGGTGTCACTGCCGGCAACTTCGGTCCGCGTCAGTTCGCCTTCATGTATATCTCCAAGGTGGTGGGGAGCGCCACGGATTATGACCTGCTGCTGAAAGCCAACAACCTCGGCAGCGCCATCCCAGATGGGGTCAACGCCACCAGTTCGGTGATCAAGGTGCAATGGAACCCGTCCACGAACACGGTGACCATCAGTACCTACTGCGGAACCCTCGTGCCGGGCTGCGGCAGTCAAGGCTGGCAGGTACGCGGCACATTCCCCGGTGTTTCCTTCGCGGTCGGCGACCAGTTTGCCGCCGTGACAAGAAACAGCGATGCAACTAACAGCGTGGTGGAGTTCTACCAGAACGGCGTTGAGCTCGGCAGTATCGAGACCAATACCGCCCCAGCCTGGCCCTCCCAGCTCACTAGCGCCGGGGGCCGCATCGGCGTCCTGTTCGTCCGGTCGGGCGGCTTCGCTACACCGAACGACGCGCGCTTCGACGACTTCGGCGGAGGCTCCCTACCCTAAAGTTTCCCGCCCATTTCCCCTCCTTCCTTCCTTTTTCTTAATCATTTATTGAAGGAAGGAGGGGATTGGATTGGGCTAGGACTTTTCAGGAGAAATCCTATGAGCGAACAAACACTCTGTGAAAACATCGACCCGCAAAACGAAATTATCCACACCTCAACCAATGGAGGCTCCTATGCAAAACAAAAATAATTTTACCAGGCGAGATTTTCTCAAGGCGATGGGTCTGGGCGCGGCAGGAACGGTCGCGGCCGGCTGGCTGGGCAGCGGCCTGGGGAGCAAGCTCCTCATGCCTTTGCCCGCCGCCCACGCGGCGGCCGTCAACTTGTCCATGGTCGCCACCGATGGATACGCCAACGTGCCGGGCAGGCCCGGAAATCCGCTCTACATCTTCGGCTTTCGCAACGTGACGCTTGACGGCGACCAATCCATTTCCCATCTCATCACGACCTACAAGGGACACACCCAGACTTCGGCGCCCACGCTCGATTTCAAGCAGAACGATGTCATGAAGATCACGCTGACGAACCTCGGCTTGATCCAGCGCCCCGACCTGACCGATGGGCATACCATGCACTGGCACGGCTTCGACATCCCCTCGCCGCTCAACGACGGCGTGCCGGAAGTATCGGTGGGCGTCCCGATTGGGCAGCAGTTAACCTATTATTATAACCCGCATCGCGAAGGCACCTACATGTGGCACTGCCACTTCGAGGATGTGGAACACGTCCAGATGGGCATGACCGGCATCGTCTTCGTACGCCCGTTGCAGGATGGAACCCTTAGCTTCCCAGGGAAGTATGCCTACAATGACGGCGACGGTTCGACCGAATATGACCGCCACTTCGCCATCCTGTTGAACGAATTCTGGTCGAACTTCCACGACGGCGA
>CAZIYY010000210.1:0-6839 GCA_964543585.1 uncultured Anaerolinea sp.
GACTGCGAAGCGTGTCTATTTATCATTGGTATATAAAATGGGTACTTGACATCTCCGCCCTTAACTAATGGGTGCAGCAATTCCGAATCAAGCCAATATTCCTTCTCGGTTTGTTTGGAGAAAACCTTTACTTTGTTGTTTTCTCTTCCTAATTCTTCAACAATATAGATTTTATCGGCACTGGTTTTTATTCCTTGAAATATTCTTAAAGTAGCATTCTCTAACTTTATTGGCATTTGGCTTAGTTTTTCAAACAACTCTGCATCTTTGCCAATTGAAAAATTCCATTCACTTTCTGTTGCGCGGTTAGTGTTGATTTTGCCTGTATTCGAGACTTCAGAAGTCTGAGCCACGCGCCAGCCTTCCAAATCTTTCACTTTCTCAAAATCAAACTCATCATGCCCTACTTTATCAAGGAACATCAAGCAGGTATAAGTCGTTGCATTCTCAAATACTTGCTGATCTCCAAAATGAACTACTTTACCAAGATGTTTTCCATTTGCAATTACACTTCGCAACGGCTCGCCATATTGCGCATTGAAGAACTTATGTGGCAGAATAAAACCCAATCTTCCCTTTTCGTTGAGAAGACTTAAACCTTTTTCAACGAAAACAACATAAACATCGTAGTTGCCTTTGCTGGCGGCTTTATATTTCTTCTTGTAAAACTCAACGTCGATATTCGATGTCTCTTGCAAAGTTTGAATACGAATATACGGCGGATTTCCAATCACTGTATCAAAGCCACCTTGAATGAACACCTGCGGGAAAGCTGCCTTCCAATCAAAGACATTGACGCGCGCGCGTTCTTCATCATCTGCAAAGCCCATCGTCAATTGATGACCTTCGTAATAATCGGGTCCGATCAACGAGTTGCCGCATTGGATGTTCTTGCCTAGATCGGGCAACACGCGTTCCTGCAAGAGCGCCAACTGTGAGCCAATCGTCTCCTGGTTCTCGCCTTCCAGCACTTTCAAGAGCAGCGAGAGCTTCGTTACTTCCACGGCTTGCGCGTCGATGTCCACGCCGAAGATGTTATTGAGCAATATCTCTTTCTTCTTTGCCGTCGTTAACTGCCAGCCTTCCTTGCTTTGGAAGATGACCGGGTTCTTGCCGCTCGCCAACTTTTCGGGTTCGTGTTCGCTGTACCATTTCAAATGCCAATCCAGCAAATATTGATACGCGCCCAACGGGAACGTCCCTGAACCGCAAGCCGGGTCAAGGATCCTTAAGAACACGGCTTCACGCGGCGTTCGCCCTTCCAGCAATTTTCCCAACGTATTCTGCACGATGTAATTCACGATATACGTCGGCGTGTAATACACACCGCCCGCTTTACGCACTTCGGGCTTCTCTTCCACCTTCGCCTGATGTCCCGCCGTCAGCCGGATCACCTTGCCCAGAAAACGCTCGTACACCTGACCCAAAATATCGGATGGGATTTCCCGAAACACATACGGACTCTCTGGATAATACAGATTCCGCAAAATATCCTGCAGCACTTTATCATCCACGTTCAGACTCAGGGTGAGGCTGTCCGCTGAACTAGATTGCTCTTTCTCATCCTTGAAATGGAACAAGCCCGAGTTGTACCGTGCATCCGCGCGTTTGAATAACTGAACTAAACCTGCATATACGCTTCCTGCTGGTCGAGTAGAGCGAGTGCTCTTCTCGCTCGTATCGAGACCAAGGGAAGCGATCTCTTTGAGTTGCTCATCGCGTTCAACCCCGCGATCTTCACAGATGCGCAAAAAGACAATGCGGTCAATCGTCATCTGCACGGCATAATTCAACTCACGCACACTCAAACTGGGGTTGCGGATGGCAATATTCTTCGCCAACAAATCACGCCAACGTTCGATCTCTGCCAGAAAGGCATCGTCTACTTCGGTGGTGCCTTTCTTCGTTTTTATGCCCTCTGCGTATTCGTCGAACGAACCTTTTAGGACTGCGTCACGCGAGAAGATGGCGGCGACCTCGTCCCATTTTTCGCTGTAATCTTTATAGGAGAGCAATTTCACGCGTCCTATCGAAGCCTTGTCTCCTTTATCGGGCTTCACGCGGCAATCATAGATGGCGAACTCTTCAAAGTCTGTCAGAATCCCTAAAGGCAGCTTTGCGCTCCAGGCATAACGTCTCAACTGGAACGCAGGGTGAATATTCAATTCGATATTCACCGCTGGTTTCTTGGCTTCTACAAAAAACTTGCGTGCTCCCCCAATTCGAAAAGCATAATCAGGTGCTTTGTTCTCCCCTTCAATCTCAAGGCTGTCCTCGTGAATGACATCCTTGTACATCTCGGCATAGCTTTGTTTGTTGAACACATCCCAGCCCAACGCTTCAAAGAACGGGTCTAAAAACTCGCGGCGTAACTGCGTCTCGTTGTATTTTCCCGAACGATACGTGTCGCGATGTTCGTCAAAACGCTTTACCAAGTCTATGATGCTCTCAGGCGCTGACACGGTCAAATTTTATCCTATTCCCTAACTAATGGAACAAACATACACGAAAACCCTCAATCGGACAAGATGATTTTCATTACAACCCTTTTCCGCCTTAGGAGAGAGAGCGACACTTATTCTGGAAATGGGAATTGCTGCAGCAATTCCCAGGATTCTGCCGTTTTCTGTACAGTCCACGCGAAGCGTCGTACCGTGAAGGTGATTCCTTTGCTCGCTCCGAAGGTGGGGTCTTTTATGCGGGTTGATCCCTCTTCCGGCAAATCGACGATTTTTATGTGGGGCAACCAATTCTGGGATTGATAAGGATAGCTCTCATACCCCATTTGACGGGCGATGGTACCAAGGTCGTTATACATGTTTTCCAAGGCTGTGTTTTTTTCGGCAACCAACCAGAGCCTGCCCACCTGGTTATTTACATTCATTCTCACAATATTTCTGACCGTGATTTCAAACGGGCGTAATTTCAGGCAATAGTCTTCCAGGCGTTTTTGCAGCGCATCAAAATCGTCGACATTGCGAATTGCCTGTACGGTTAAATGCAGATCAAGGATTGGCGCGCCATCCACAGCCCGGGCTGTCTGTTCCGAAAGCCCATATAGACCGGAATATTCCTCGCTTTCCGGCCTGACAATGATAAAGGTTGATTTGCCGCTTAGAATTGAAACTTCCAGAATTTCTGTTTCCTTAACTCTATTTCGATATAGATCAGCGTGCGCGTCGTCTTCATTTCTTCCCATGCCAAAATTCCAGGCGAGCAAGCCACGATGCAAGTCATTCTGCCAAACCCTGCGTATTCTGCTTTGCACTTCCGGAAGCATACTTTTAGTAGATGTTATCATGAATTCATCGCCTGCCCGCTCAGAGCGAAACAGGTAAAAACCCTCCGTCTTGGGGAAATGCTTCGAAAGCACATTTGAAAACCGTTTGAGATCCTGATCGATTGCAGCGCCACCATAACGGGTATTTCCTTCGTGCATATTAAGCATGTCCGTCAAAGTTACGCATTGAACAATTTTGGTATCCAGGTACCACTTGGCTCCAAGTCCGTTGAGTGCGCCTGTTAAAGCATCTCTGGTTACGATGTTCTCGACAACATTCCCGGTGATCTGGACCTGCTCAATGGTTTGTTGCTCTAGTGTGGAAGGCAGCTGCAGGGCGCAGATCTCATTGATAAGTCTTTCGTAGGGCCAATTGAACTCATTCCAGCTTTGGTAGCTAGTACTTTGTTTCATCCTTGCCGGAATTTCTGAATGGCTTTCCAAAATGGTTTGTCTGAGCACCAGGGGTCTGTACGTCTTGCGTTGCTTTTGAAGCTCATTCTCTGCCTCGGTTTCTGTAAGGCCAACACCAAAATCCCAGGTCAACAGAGAGTTCATTTCCTGTTCAATGTATGGTTTTGTCAACAGAAGTCTGATATCTTGAGGTGTTTTCAACACGGAATAGATCTTGAATTCGTCACTGCCTGGAGACCGATGCAAAAAATCGCCTTTCTCAAGGGTGAATATGGACATGAATTGATTTGCTAACTTATGCAGCTCCAAATCCACCGCCGCTGCTCCATGCACTTTATTCGCCTGCCGTAGATCATAAATGTCGATCTTTGCCATGCCTTTCAGTTGTTGGTTGGGCAGGAACCACTTTCCTGCACGCGTATTCAGGGCATGAGTAATTGAATCATGCAGAGCCAGAATTTTGGCATTCTTTTGAATACCTGAAAGAATAACTTTTAACGGTTGAACTTGTGTATAGTTGATCGGCAAGGCTTGAAATAGATTCTCTAATTCCCTAAATGATTGCAGAAAAATCCCCAGCTCATTATCGGTTTTTATGGATAGGGCATCAACAAGTTCTTCTAAAGTACTGCCCTCTAAAGACTTTGCACGCGTCATCAACAGAGAAATCCTGGTTGGAACTTATCCTGGTGCCTGGAAGTGGGTATCACTAAGAACGATTTGTTCAGATTCTGCCATTTCTTCCATAAACCAGAGGGTGCATCGGAAGGCAGAAATTCTGACGATATATGGTCAATATACCACTTTTCGGTCACGAATGCTCAAACATCCAAATTGGGTAAGACCTCTGGAGAGAATAGGGAGTAAGTGTGAAAAGCGTGGTAAAAAGCCCTCTTAGTCTCCCCTGTTAGGCCAATTGAACAGGCAGAAAATTATGGCTTAGTGCAAGTGCCGTCGCTATATTGCCAACAGCGGACCCCGCCATGATGTGAACAGGCTCCACTGCCCGTCGCGTTACTGGTTGTACCATCGACACAGATTGCCCCAATCCTTACCCTATTTCCTGTTATCGCGGTAGGCACGACCGCCAACGTATGAGCAGGAATAACAATCGTAGGTTGAGTCACCGTCTCCCCACTCATCCCCCAGCGAGCCAAAGGATGAATTTCAGCCCATCCACCATGATCGCTATCTGTCACATAGCGCCCTTCCATCCAGACGTGCTGACCAACGCCTGGCAGGTTATTTAGTGGGTCAGGGTCCCTGCTGCACGGTTCAATTGCGTCAGCCTGAGTTGGCTGGTTGACGCAGATCGGCTCAACGACCAAGTCACCGCGTTCGTTGGAGTTCGCAGGTGTGAGGAGATAGGTATACTGTAAGTCCAGTTTTAATAGGATATGCAAGTCCCCATCTGCTTCTTTCCTGATCTCCTCCACAATTCCTGTGACATGGATACAGTCAGCCAAAACCTTTAGGCGGTCTGGAGAATAGACATATGGCGTTTGATCTCCAGGATCACAATTGCCCGTGACGGGTATCATGGGAGTATTGGTTTCTACTGCGGCAATCGCATTCGTAGGAGTGCTTGTATGGGTTGGGGTAAAGGTTGGAAGAAGTGTTGGCGTGGAAGCAAAGGAAGTTGCATTTGTAGAAGCGGTCTCAACGATTTCCCTTTGTAGGGCGCTATTGTCAGGAGTTGGAATCAAGGTGGCTGTTGGGACGGATGATGCAAGCGACCTCAAACTTATGGCAGCCCCGACACACAATAGGTTAAACATCAAAACGAGCATGGCAATACCTGCAACTCCCCTTTTGGGAGAAATAACATGCCGCAAATAGTTTCCAAATTTGATGGCAGTAAGTTGATCGAGACGGGGGAGAAGAGTTCCGAGTTCTTCTTCCAACCTGAATTTGTTGTCTTTGGCTTTGCTTTCTGCGCCATCATTGGATGCATGTTGAGCCTGATAATTCTGCCAGATCTGATCAACCTTTTCAGTTGGCAGCATTGCGGGCTTGGTCTTATCAAATCGGGAATAAATCTCGTCGCGCCAGGCAATTATGGCATTACTTTTTGCTTCGCCAAATCCTGCAAGTGACGAAAGCGAGTCGGGACGAATATTGGCAGCGGTGACAATCGCGTGAGCAGCCAGGCGCTCTTTGAGTTTTGCGCCAATCCCTGGAATTTGCGCGTCGGCAATGCGGGCGGCGGCAAGCCCAGCCTTGATGTGCGCCTCCTGTAGATTTTGCAAGGCTTCAGCTGTTTCCGTGCTTTCCGCCTGAGAAAGATTCTTCCGAATCTGCCGGCTAGCCGTGATTTTATTATCCTCTGAGCGGATTTGGACTTGCCGCCGACTCTTCTGTTGCTCGAGAGCGCGTTTCTCCCGAACCAATGGGTGGGATTGATAACGATAATACAGCCAGAATAGCATGCATAAAAAAATGATGGACGTCAGGAACACGATCATTAACGCGAACCGAGCCAGGTGCGTGAACGAAATCAGGATTACAGGTATGAACTCTGCCAGCAGAAGTATTAGAAAATATCGGATGACTTTCCGTGTGAGCGGATCGCCAGCGAAAGTGTGTTTTAACATTATCACTCCGTTTACCAGCATACAACCAAACCGCTTTGTTCTGCAAAAGAAAATCATTGCGAAAATCCCCGTCCATCCCTAAAAGAATGCCCTCCTACAATCTTTCGAAAACCCAATTCATTTGTAAGACGTCTGAACCTCCTTGTGTGCTATACTAAAAAAAGGCATATCTGTTGTTCTACCACTTGCCTTATAAATAACTAAACTTTTTATGAGGTACTCTGTAATTCACTGTTTCATCTTTTATGGAGGAGGAATCAATGGATTGGCTTAAAAGCCGTACGGTACAAAGATTTGTTATCATTGGGTTTCTCGGGGGACTTCTAGTGCTGATTTTAGCGTATTGGCTCGAATTCAATGAAAATCATTTGCCATTTGCGTGGTCGTCGTTTTCATATCTCTACAGAGCTCGACATCTGACAATTATGATGGATCTCGCTCCCATCGTCTTCGCCATCATCGCGGGCCTGTTGGGAATGCAATATAGTCTCTTAGCACAATATCTTCGCCACTTATGCAGTGGAAACTGGTTGAAAAACGGGATGAACCAT
>CAZIYY010000211.1:0-6783 GCA_964543585.1 uncultured Anaerolinea sp.
TCAGAAGGCTTCCTCTTTTCAACTACCCCAACCAAATAGCCAAAGTCGAGGCTGTTTTGATTCGTTTCTGCAGTTCACTGAATTCCGATTCACCGCTAAGACACCCAGCGAAAATCTTTCGTGTTGAATGCTCCTTATATCCCAATGCAAGGCTTCAGTGGACAGGGTGCTCCTTAAAAAAGGCTCATACAAAACGTTGTGTAATCGTTTGAATGACGTAGGGGTTGCGTCCAGCATGTTATGCAGGCACATGATAAAGTTGCATTCGTAAGGCGATTTCTCTTCTCCTCCCTAGAAATGGAAAGAGCCGGATTGGAGCCCCGGCTCTTTCCATTTAATTTGACTGTTCCTCTCATGCAGACCTGACATATGACGCCTTTTCGTCCGGGTTTTCCACATCCTTTAGCCCGCCCGACGATACTCTGACAGGCATACGTAAACTGGCCTCCGGCATGGATATCATTGTAAACGTGGGCATAATTCGTTAGAATAAAGCAACAATCATGGAAGATATTCAGATTGCCTATTATCTCTTGGTAATACTTATCGGCTTCGCTGCCCTTTCGATTGCCGTTTTTTGGGCCGTCAGGACCAAAGAATCTGATTTACGCAATTTCTGCATGCTCTATGCCTTGTTTACGTTGGTCCTCGTGCTCCTGGTTCTGAAGAAATACTTGTTCCTCAATGTTGAGACCTATTCCGCCCGGTCGTGGTATTTTATTTCTGGAGTCCTTCAGCTTGTTGATTTTGCGGTCATTATGGCAGCCATCCATTTTCTGCTTGGGATCTATCAGATCCGCTTCAGGAAGGTGATCACCTTCGCCTTCCTGCTGGTGATGCTGGTCTGCGACGTTTTGATCTTCTCTCCGATTGGCGCCGTGCTCGATGTGGATGCCAGGACCATCCGTCTGGGAATCGGATATCAAATCGCATCGGTAGGGTATTTCGTCTCTTTCACATTTATGCTGGCCCTGGGATATGGCCCGCTAAGACGCGTATGGGGCACGGACAAAAGAGATTTTATGATCGGTTTCCTGGTATTTGCCACGGTCGGTTACGTCGAAACATTGACCAACCTTCCAGGGACGCTGCGCACCACTGTGGTTGCTCTATCCGCGGAAGATAGTTTTCTGTTCACCTCTATCCCGTACGCCTTGTATGGGATCTTTCTGATCAATTATTTCCTGCATTACTACCATCCCACCCCGATGGCGCTGGACGATCTTTCCAAGGCTTTCCTCTCGAAATATGGAATCACCGACCGGGAACGTGAAATTATCCTGAAAGTCATCCAGGGGAAAAGCAATGCGGATATCGCGGGCGAATTATTTATCTCGCTGGCAACGGTCAAAACCCACCTGCACAACATCTATACAAAGATCGGGGTCGAGAGCCGTTATGACCTGCTCGCCAGGGTCCGGTCTGGCCAATAGCTTGTAACCAGACTTCATTTTCTGGGGGAATCAGCCATCTACATCCAAAGTTGTAGCGAAAAATTCCAAAAATACACCCAACGCTCGATTTTCTCTCCTTTGCTGTTGTGGGATGATGACTGCGAACTGGAACTCCTGATCACAGGCGTTTGCCATCGGGAGAATTTACTTATACCCGTTTGAGCCGTCCTATCCAGTTCGGTGGCCAGGCAACAATCAAAAAGGAGAATCAAAATGAAAACACAAATTGCACGATCGCAGAAGCCGGGCCTCCTGAAAAAGACAGGCTGGTCCATCATGTTGTTTCTGGCTGTGCTGGTGTCTTTGATCAGCAGCCGCTATCTGACATTGAACCCGGAGGTGTACTTCCCCGAACAAAAAATGGTCTACATGGCTCACATAACGATGCTGATCATACACATCGTAGCCTCCATGCTCGCCATCCTCATCGGTCCGTTCCAGTTTTTGCCTGGGATCAGAAAAGGTCGCTTGCTCAGGTTCCACCGCTGGCTGGGGCGGACTTACCTGTTGTGCATTCTGTTTGGCGGTCTCAGCGGCCTGTATATGGCGCAGCTGGCGTATGGCGGACCATTCGCCCGCCTAGGGTTTACCGCGTTGGCGATCCTCTGGCTGTTCAGCGGATTCAGGGCATACAAACATATTCGCAACAAGGAAATTGAACGTCACCGCGAATGGATGACTCGAAACTATGCTCTCACGTTTGCCGGTGTGATGCTGCGCGTGTGGAATCCTATCTTTGGGATAATGGGAATCGATTTCACGACAGGCTACATTGTGGTCGCCTGGCTGGCTTGGATTCCCAACTTGATTGTTGCCCAATGGATGATCAGCCGAATCAGGTATAGCCAACGACGCTCTAAGGGAGTTGACCTGCCGAGTATTTCGGTCAGCGGACAGGAAACCGCACAGACAGACTTTTAAAATAAGGAGATTAGAAATGACAACAACAGTAGCAAAAGATCAATACAGTCCGACGCAAGAGAAAGATCGGTTCGCCCTCGAGCAGGAAAAAGGTCAATACACACTCTGGCAGATCATCGGCATCTGGCTGGCTGCCGGCGCGCCGATGTGGGTACTCGGCTGGCTGGTCTACCCGGCCTTGAGCCGAGACCTCACTGCGGTGGACGCCGGTCTGCTGCGGATCAAATTGCTGACGGTTGGGCTGATATGGCAATTTGTGCTATCGATGCTCATCCTCTATCGGGAAGAAGGCAACATTCGGATCGAGACGATCCGCCGCCGTTTCTGGCTGAACCACCCGGTCTCACCGAAAACTGGTCAGAAGAATAATTGGTTGTGGTGGCTCATCGTCCCCTTCATCCTGTTGATGGTCGCCATAGAGCTCGTCGCTTCGCCATTCCTCAACGGCATGTGGACAAAGCTCTTCCCATTCCTCACAGAGCCGCAAGGCTATAGCATGGCAGCCTTGTTCGCACCCGAATTACAGGCTCGCTGGATCGGCGCATGGGATCTACTTGTACTTCAAGTGGTTCTATCGGTATTCAACACTTTCCTGGGTGAAGAATTCCTGTTCCGCGGGGTGTTGCTGCCAAAGATGAAGGGCGTCTTTGGAAGATGGGATTGGGTCGCGAACGGCGTTATCTTCGGGCTGTATCATCTCCACCAGCCGTGGGGCCTGCCGGGGAATATCCTGTCCAGTTTGGTGTTGGCATTCACCGGCAAGCGCTACCGCAGCAACTGGTTCCCGATCGTTCTCCATTCCGGGCAGAGTATTTACTTCATCTTTTTGATCCTGGGCCTGGTTCTAGGCCTGGCGTAAGTGAAGTTGAGCATCTTACAAAGTCCGCCCTCTGGTGATGGTATTAACAAAGAGCGACTCAAAATAGGTCGCTCTTTTTATCTCACGATCATTTCCCTGATTTTCCCCACCACCGCGGACCGCGAAGCGTCTCTCGCGACCTCATCATTCTTGAATCGGACAATCCTCAGCCCCATCTCAATCAAAGCCTTCTCCCGCCTGGCATCTTCGTCCTGTTGCAAGTCATGGACATCTCCATCCACTTCAACAACCAACGCCGCCTTGTGACAGTAAAAGTCAACGATAAATCCTGCAATGACCTGCTGCCTCCGAAAGTGGACACCCAGCTTATTCGCGCGCAGTTCTTCCCATAGAATCTTTTCAGCAGGTGTCATATTTCTGCGAAGTTCTTTCGCCCGTTCCAGTTTTTCTTTTGTGACTCGTTGACCGTGGACAATATTCTTGATCGGCATGGCGGGATTGTAATGCAAAACAGCAAAACCCCACCCCCGCCGCCCCTAAAGGGGCGGAGCTAGAACCCTCCTGCAACGAAGCCTTGCTTTGCAGATGTCCGCGCCAGCGGACAAGATAGGAGTCACCCCGATGCCCTTTCCTTCAGGAAAGGGGCAAACCGTTCCGCCGAAAAACCACCACCATCGGGGAAAGGTCCCTGATCGCGAAGCATACCCGAGCAAAGCGGGTGGCAGATGTCAAAAGGATACATGACGTACCACTCAATCGTTTTCCATAGCTCGTTTGGATCAACGTAAAATAAAACTCCGAGTTTCCTCGGAGTTCGTTTTCATTCTAGCCCGCCATAGGCGAAACTTGATATTCGATTTTGCTTGGCACGCTGACTCGCCGTGATGCATCCATGATTTCGAGTGAGACAAGGTTGCCTTTATCGTCGTAATCCAGAATCACGCCTGGCTTATCCTCATCACTCTCAGCAACGGGAGTTTCGGTGAAAATAATGGTAAGGGTATCGGTCTTGCTATCGTAATTGACTTTCATGGTTTATCTCCAATATTTCTCGATCTTGCTTGTTCGATAAACAGTGACAACGTAAGGTGGTCTGGGGTCAATGTCCACAAAGACAGGCAATAGATAAGTCTTTGGCGGTTCGTCCATTTCAAGCCTTGACTGGTATACAGCCCGTCCATCTCGCACCATTTCCGTTTGTTCGGGATTTGCCAACACCGCTTTCACATCTTTCTCGGAAATTTGACGCCGAGCCATTTCAATCAGAGCATGTTCTGTAAAAACAAATTCATGAATGGGTTCAATATCGGGCATATTTATTCAAAGTATAGCACAGAAGAAAGCCCCTCCCCCGTCTCCCCTAAAGGGGAGAAGCTAAAACCAACCTCAAAAAAACATTGACTTGGAAAACCAACACGCCCATCAGGTAGAAAAGGAGTCACCCCGATGCCCTTTCCTTCAGGAAAGGGGCAACTTAACATGCCGAACAATCACCACCATCGGGGAAAGGTCATACCCGACCCAAGCCACTGCCAGTTGCCCGAAGGACAGACAGCAATATTGTCATAAACCTTAGAACAAACTTGCTGTATAATTTATTTGACACCATGTATTACCGTAGAAAAATTCTCCTAGCCCTGATTGAAGTTTTCGGCGGCAGTCTGCAAAGCACAGACTGCGAGAAACTTCTATTTAATTTTTGTCAGCAAACAGGCAAGAATCACTATGACTTCTTCCCTCATAAGTTTGGACCTTTCAGTATTATGTCGTATTATGACAAACGAAGACTGATAGATTTGGGATTGCTAAAATCTGCTGACGATTTTCAATTAAATACAAAACATTCTTACATAAACGAACTCACGGCAAAAGATAAAGCGGCTTTGTTGAGATTTAAAGCGAATATTGGTAGCTTGCGTGGAGATAAACTAGTCAAAAAGACTTATCGTGAATTCCCACAATTCTCCGCTCGTAGCAAAATTGCAAGTAGACACTTTGCACCTGATGAAATAAAACAACTTCAATTCGCATGGAACACGGATACCAAGCCTGCCATGTTTTCCATAGGTTACGAAGGCTTGACCATTGACTCCTTCCTAAACAAACTCATCGCCAATAATATTACCGTTGTCGTAGATGTTCGCAACAACCCACAATCCATGAAGTATGGATTTTCCAAGAAGAGTTTCAAACAATATATTGAAAGTGCGGGAATGAAATATATCCACATTCCCGAACTTGGGATACCTTCTGCCATGCGCAAGGGACTTGGCGAAAGCGTTTCTCACAAAACTTTATTCAAAGCATACGAAACTAAACTTTTACCGAAGCAGGAAATCGAAATTAAACAATTGCTTGACTTGACCAAACAAAACGAACGCATTGCGCTGGTCTGTTTTGAAGCCGACCATCTTTTTTGTCATCGGCATTCTTTGGTTGAGCATTTGCAAAAGAATAAAGCGTTCAAGAGAGCCGTTATTCACTTATAACTCCCAAATGGGGGACACATGCCCTATCTTCTCAACGAACTCCTAAAAGCCAGAGTTTTGATCACGGTAAAGACCTATCCTTTGCCATCGCGCAGTTACACGGAATTGGTTTGCACGGCGGGATTGCTGGACGGCGAAAAATGGATTCGGATGTACCCGATTCCATATAGGTTCCTGCAAGATCAACAACAATATCCGAAATATTCATGGGTGGAATTGAATTTGACTCGTAACACAAGTGATTTTCGCCCTGAAAGTTATAGTCCCAAACTTGGCGTGGATGAGCCAATTAATGTTTTCGAGCATATTGGCACAGCGAATGAATGGGCGGCACGTAAAAGCTATGTTCTCAAAGAAGTCTTCACTTCAATGAGCGAACTGATTGAACGCGCCAAAGACCCAAATCAAAGAAAGTCACTTGCAACTCTCAAACCCTCCCGCATCGTGGACTTTGTTATTGAAGAAGACGAACGTGAGTGGAAACAGGAATGGCAGGATCAACTCAAGCAATTCAATATGTTTGAACTGCCAACTCAACGCGGACAAAAGAAAGTCGTCAAGAAATTACCCTACAAATTCTCGTATCGCTTTTTCTCCGAAGACGACAAAGAACCACGCAAAATGATGATCGAAGATTGGGAAATCGGCGCGTTGTTTTGGAACTGCCTTTATAAAACCGATGGTGATGAACAAGCCGCACTCGAATTGGTGAAGCAGAAATATCTTGAAGATTTCGCTGAGAAAGATTTGTATCTTTTCGTTGGCACAACCAAGCAATTTCACAATGTCGCCCCAAATCCATTTGTGATTATTGGTGTGTTCTATCCACCGAAGACAGATCAACTTTCGCTGTTGTAAAACTCTCCTGCAAAACGGGATACTCTCATCGCCGAGTCTCCCCCAAATCCGATGTTGACGTATGATCTTCCCCCGTTTTAGTGGACACCAAAAATGTCCTGAATGCAGTAGACAAAAACAGGAGCAGAACTATGAACGAGAGAAAATATCGAAGTTATCCAGAAGTATTCAAGCTGGAAGCCTTGGCGCTGTCAAGTACCCATTTTATATACCAATGATAAATAGACACGCTTCGCAGTCA
>CAZIYY010000212.1:0-6646 GCA_964543585.1 uncultured Anaerolinea sp.
TTTGCCATGAGTTTTCTACTTTTCACTGGTATCATTTTACGGGAGGGTTACCCCGCCATGCGCAGCCAGCGGATTGTTGTAAAGATATGTATCTCCGTTTTGCCCCATCCCCACGTTCGTTGCATTGTAGAGTTGCCATTCGAACAGGTCGCTGTAACGGGCGTTCCTAGTGAGGAGCGACATCTCCCAATTCCAGAAAAGACTGGCGAGCGAAGCGCATGTCTCGGCATAGGCATATTCAGGATCGAGTTCGTAGTCCTCTCCAAAGCCTTCCAGCCCGGGGACCGCGCCTAACCCGCCCGTAATATACATTCGTCGTGTGACCATCCGTTCCCAGGCTTGTTCTAGCGTGGACAAAAGTGACTCGTCAGGTTTGGCACGCAGGAGCATTGCAATCGCAGTTTCAAGGTAACCGAAGCGAACGCTGTGTCCCACAGGCGCGGTCTGCTTGCGGATTGGTCTATGTTGCTGGTGATATTGTCCGCTGAGAGCGTTGAGATACCAGCGCGCCCTGCTAAAGCGAGGCTTTTTTGTGTAGTTGTCCCCGGGCAAATGAAATGACGCGTACCCAGGATGTTCTGCAATGTAGGATTGTCGCAGTTCTTTAACGAACGCTTTTCGTTTATTATGGCTGTTGAACTGACGTAAAAGATGCAAAGCGAAAAATGGAATTCGACCGCGGCGTTCAACGAATTGACGCGCAAGTTCGAGATATTCCTCTTTTCCAGTCACGCGATACAAACGGATGAGCGCCAGTTCGATTTCTTCATGTCCGCAGGTTTGGTCGTTTGGCGCATTGAGAAAGTCGCGGACGAGCAAATCCGCGGCTTTGATGCAGAGTTCGAGTAGATCCCTGCGGCTTGTTGCCTCGTAATGCGAGACCCCCGCTTCGATGAGATGTCCATGACAATAGAGTTCGTGCTCCACCTGCAAGTTGATCCAGCGTTGATTCGGGAAATGGATTTGATTGTAGGTAAAGAGATAACCATCGTCCATTTGAGCGCGCGCCAAAAGGGCGATAAACGAATCCATAACGGAGGCAAGCTGGGGGTGCGCGTGAATCGCATAAATCCGTGATGCGGCGTCCAGCCATTTGTACGCATCCGAATCGGCGAAGAACCAGCCTTCGCGGAACCCGTCCTTCTCCCCTGTCACGAGGCGGAAGTTGTCAATGCAACGCGTGACTTCGAGTTGTTTCCATTGATGGAAGATCGCCTTTTGCGCGTTGACGGCCAGACGCGGCGACCAGAACGAATCCGTTATCCTGACCTGACGGGCGGTGAGTTCCTGCATGGGGAGCGCTCCTGATCGAATTATCGTGCGAATTTCAAGAGGCAGTTTCGACTTTATTGCGATCGTTCATAAAAACCCCTCCCCAGTATTTGACGATACGTCCGCTTAATTGTACACTTGGTGCATGGAAAAGTCATCTGCGCAATCCTATTGGTGGGATTGGCCCGCCATTGCCTTGCTTTTCGTCCTTTTGCAAACTGTCGCGGCGCGCCTGTTCGCCACCAACTGGACACCGAATCTGTACCTGATACAGACTTTCACATCCATGGGATTTGCCATCGGGCTGGCGTTGGGATACAGCCAGTTCAAGCGCGGGACGGCGCGCTGGGTCAGTTTTTCCTACCTGTTAATCATGCTCCCGCTGCAATGGACATTGGTGATTGACCAGCGGGTTTCGCTCGAGGAGCAATTGATGAGCGTGGGAGGACGCCTGCTCCATTCCATTTCGGATCTGTTCTCACGAAAACCTGTGGAAGACCCGCTATTCTTCATCGCTAGCATGTCCATCGTATTCTGGGTCATCAGCGCGTCCGCGGGATTTCATCTCACGCGCCGCCAGAATTTTCTTGCCGTTGTTCTTCCATCCGCCATCGGCATTCTCATCATCCAAAGTTATGATAACGTGACAGCCACCCGTTTATGGTTCCTGGCTTTCTTCGTCTTCCTCGCGCTCTCCCTGCTGGGACGCCTGAATTTTTTGCTGGACCAGAAGCAATGGAGGGAAAAGCGCGTCTTCCTCTCGCCCGAAAACAGCGTGGACCTCGCAAGCGGGATGGCAATCGCCGCGGCGCTTATCATACTCACCTCATGGACAGTTCCCCTTTCCCTCACCCGGATCGATTCTGCAAGGGAGGCTTGGAACCGCATCACAAAGCCGTGGAATGAATTCACGAAAAGAATGGAGAACGCGGTCAGCGCGCTCGATTCGCCCAACCCCGGAAAGTCCAGCGAGTTCTATGGCACTGAACTCCAACTTGGGCGCGGCTTTCCGCTTTCAGAGGCGGTCATGTTTGTCGTGGAAACTCCCGACCTGCCCGCGGGCGATAAACCTCCGCGTTACTACTGGCGCGGGCGCACGTACGACCATTTTTCCAACGAACAATGGTATACAACCAAAACGACCCGCGAAGAATTTTCTCCGCTTGCTGCGGGTCCGCCGATTGCCGGAGTGGGTCCATCCATTGCAGGTGTACAGGAGTTCAAGCCCTTACGATTTACATTCAGCACAGGTGAATTGGATTTTTCCCTGCTCTATGCGCCGTCACAACCGGTCTGGTTCAGCCGCCCGGGTTCATTCCTCACGTCGCCCGCAGGCAAAGCGAATGACGTGATCTCATGGAATGCTTCTCCCGTGCTTCTACCCGGCGAAACCTACCAGGTGGATGTGTTATTGAATAACCCGAACATCACGCAGTTGCGCAAGGCAGGCATGGAATACCCGGAATGGGTCACTACCAAATATTTGCAACTGCCCCAGAATTTTTCCCCGCGCATCAAGGCGCTCGCCGCGGAAATCACGGCGAACGCAGAAACTCCATACGATAAAGCGGGCGCCGTCACACGTTACCTGCGCGAGAATATTGAATATGCCGCCACGGTTCCAGAACCCCCGCGCAATGCGGATACGCTCGAATGGATATTGTTCCAATATAAAAAAGGGTATTGCGTCTATTACGCGACCTCCGAGGTGCTCATGCTGCGTTCGCTGGGGATCCCGGCGCGTATAGCTGTCGGTTTCGCGCAGGGCGCCGGTTTCAGGACAGGAGAACTCAGCAGAGGCGAAGCCCTCGCAGAAGAATTCGGTCCCAACGCATACACAGTGCTTCGAAAAAATGCGCACGCCTGGCCCGAGGTCTACTTCCCCGGCATCGGCTGGGTGGAATTCGAGCCGACAGGCAACCAGCCCTCCCTTGATCGCCCCGTCGCCCCGCAGGACCGGGCAGGCGGCATCACGCCGCCCAATGCCGGACTCCTCGGTGAAGAAATTTTCCCACCGCTCACGGAGAACAATCCTGAGGCGGCTAATGATCCCGCCAATTTAATGAATCAACAGCTCCTCCTGCTCCCCTACCTGACCGCGTTATTCATCGTGCTCGCCTCCCTGGCAATTTACTTCAGCCGACGCTATGCCGTCTCGACGCGCATTCCAGGCTTGTTGCGGGCCAGCATCGAACGCGGCGGCGCGCAGGCGCCCATGTGGGTGGTCAACTGGGAAAGGTGGGTTTTCCTCTCGCCTGTTGAAAAGGCTTTTGAAAGCGTCAATTTTGGATTGCGCTCCGTGAAAGAAGCCATGCCCGTCCATGCCACGCCCATCGAGCGCGCCGACAAGTTAGCCGAAATCCTGCCTCACATCCAGAATCCGATAAAAGTACTTCTGGACGAACATCAAACATCCCTTTATACTTCCAGAAGCGCAGACGATTCACAGGCGCGCCGCGCCGCATTCCAGATCAGGATGCAGGTCATCGTCTCGCTCATTCGCCATCTCTGGACCGGCGCATACATCGCGAAAACATAAACCGTTCTTTTCCCAACGCGGGGAGAGAGGAAAACTTATGGCAACAACAGCCAAAACAAAACCGATTTCGATCAACGATCAACTGGTTACCATTACCCAGCAAAGCGCCAAACTGCGCAAGTCACTGGATGAGAAACGCGCCCCCGAAGCGGTGGAGGGATTCAAAAGCCTGGAGAATTCGCTTGAGCGCATCAGTGAGATCCTGATCCCGTTCGAACAGCGTTATAGCCACCTGCAGGCGCTGGCGGGAATCGGGCAAGTCGTCAATTCCACTTTGGAAGTTGACGAAGTTCTGCAGATCGTGATGGATACCATCGTGCGTCTGACAGAGGCGGAGCGCGGCTTTCTGATGCTGCGTGATGAACGCGGTGAAATGATCTCACGCGTCGCGCGCAACTGGGAACAGGAATCGATCAACAAAAATGAATTCGCCATCAGCCGTTCGATCGTGCAGCGCGTCATAGACGGCGGCGAAGCCGTGTTGACCACCAACGCGCGCGAAGACCCGCGCTTCGGCGGGCAGGAAAGCATCATCGCGTTCAACCTGCGTTCGATCCTGTGCGTGCCGTTGATGGTCAAGAACGATATCATCGGCGTGATCTATGCCGATAACCGCATCCGTTCAGGCATCTTCTCGGAATCGGAAAGAGATTTATTAATCGCTTTTGCGAACCAGGCCGCGGTCTCCATTGAGAACGCACGCTTGTTCTCCTCGCTAAAACGCACGCTCGGAGAAGTGACCGAACTCAAGAACCTGATGGACGACGTGTTCGCGTCCATTGTGTCGGGGGTGATCACGGCTGATGTGCAGGATCAGATCACCCTTTGTAATCGAGCCGCCGCCTCCATTTTGGGGCAGACCTCCGCAGAGATCGTCGGACGCAAACTCGCGGAGATCATCCCCACGTTCGCCAGCGACATCCAGCCGCACATGGACTCGGTCCGCAGCAGCGACCAACCCATCGTTGGGCTTGAATTTAGCCAAAGCCTGCCTGAGCGCGGCAACGTGGACTGGCGCATGAATCTCTCCCCGTTAAAGGATGCGGGACAAAAGACGCAGGGCGTCGCGATTGTGCTGGACGATTTGACCGAGCGCAAAAAACTCGAAGCCCAACGCAGACTCTTCGAGCGCATGGTCTCGCCTGCGGTAATCGAGCAACTGGACCCGAACAGTCTGCAGCTGGGCGGCAAGCGCACGGACATCACCGTGCTGTTCGCGGATATTCGCGGCTTTACGTCCTTTAGCGAAACGGTCAACCCGGAAAAACTCGTTTCCATTTTGAACCGTTATCTGGCTGCCATGGCAGAGGCGGTGCTGGCGCAGGAAGGCACGATTGACAAGTTCATGGGCGACGCGATCATGTCGTGGTTCAACGCCCCGGTGCCGCAACCGGATCATACGTTGCGCGCGGTCAAAGCCGCGCTGTCGATCCGTGATTCGGTGGAAGCGTTATACAAGGAACTTCCAAAGGCAGAGCATCTCTCATTCGGCGCAGGCATTCACTACGGTGACGCGGTGCTGGGCTTGATCGGCACCGATCGCAGGGTGGAATATACCGCCATCAGCGACAGCGTCAACACTGCCAAGCGCCTGCAGGAGAATTCAGCCAGGAACCAGATCATCATCAGCCGTGAAGCGTATGCACGCGTGAAGTATGAAATTGAAGTAAAACCCATTGCCCCGGTCGCCGCAAAAGGCAAGACCGCGCCGCTGGAAGTGTTTGAGGTGCTGGGGTTGAAGTGAGTTAGTTTGATGGTTGGGTAGTTCGGTAGTTTGATGGTCGAGTGCGAATCATATCGAGACCATCGGTAATTGGTGATTGGTAATTGAAAAGCAGGGATTAGAGACTGGAGATTGGAGTGGAGGCTCTGCGTGGACATTGACATCGCTCAACTGGCGGCGCAAACGGCCGCGTTCCTGGCGCCCTTTTTGCCTTACCTGATAAAGGGCGGAAAGATCGCCGCGAAGAAAGCCTTTGAGGAGGCGGGGAAGAAATTCTCGGAAAAAGCCTGGGAATACGCCGAAACATTGTGGGGAAAATTGAAGCCGAAGGTGGAGGAAAAGCCTGCAGCGCAGGATGCAGTGCAAGAGTTTGTAAAAGACCCCGCTGAGGAAGACGCCTTGCCATCTTTACGACAACAAATCAAAAAGATATTGGCGGAAGACGCAAAGTTTGCGGCTGAGATTTCCATTACCATCGGGGAGATTGACTCTTCTTCCATACAGGCAAGAGATGGCAATGTCATTGTCAAAGGGGATGTAAGCGGAAGCACTCTCATCAGCGGGGGCAGAAACATCATCGCGGAGCAACTGCAAATTTTCCTTGAGCAGAAAAACGCGCAGACACCTGTTGAACGGGAAAAAATAGAAAAGGCATATCGCTCTTATCTGGAAAAACTACGACGTCATTGTCAATCATTGCCTTTAGCCGCTTTGGGCGGGGAGGAAAGTTCGGAAGAAGATATTACCCTTGATAAAATCTATATTGACCTCGATACGACTCAATCCAAAGAGATAGCTGAAGGCGAATCCAGAAGAACGATAAAGGTTGGCGACAGGGAATTCCCATCTGGAGATAAAGCCACACCCATAAGCGTCATGGAGGCCGCGACCCAGGCAAGGCGATTGGTTTTGTTAGGCGACGCTGGCGCGGGGAAAAGTACGTTTGCAAAGGAATTGCTCGCCTTGCAAGCCGCCGTACTGCTTGGCGAAAGAAAGGAACCGCTTGCAGGTTTTGCGCCTGATCTGATTCCAGTGTTAATTATCCTGCGCGACCTCAGCTTTCAGGGGTAGGTATTTCAAGTAGGCCAGGGTTCAGGGATAAATCTGCCCAA
>CAZIYY010000213.1:0-6620 GCA_964543585.1 uncultured Anaerolinea sp.
GGGTTCGACTCCCATCCACTCTCGTTTATTATCCTGGTATGTCATTCTGAGCAAACGAAGTGAGCGAAGAATCTCCAATACGGTAAAGAGACTCTTCGCTCCGCTCAGAGTGACACGTTGAAGTATATATTATGATATAGGTGCCTCATGTCCAACCCTGAAATTGACCTGCTTACAAATCACGTATCAAGAATCTTCCGCGTTGAAGATGTGACTGCGGGCGACCCAAGAGAATGGATTGCGCGTTATCGCGGGCATTTATTGAGCGAAGATACGGTGGCGGCGTATGACCAGTTGGCAAACTCACTGCGCCCATATAACATCACGCCACTCTTCCGCAAAGAGGCGGGAGATAAGCAAATTATCTTCCTGGTGTCGAGTCCCACGCCTCCTAAACTTTCCGGGCGAATTTATGTCAACATCATTCTTTTTATCCTCACAATATTAAGTGTCATGCTGACGGGCATGGATGTGCCTCCTGAGGCTATGCCAACTGACGGATCATTTCCGATTTCATTGATCCTTCGATACATTATTACAGGCTGGCCCTTTGCCCTAAGCATGATGGGAATCCTATTCGCGCACGAGATGGGGCATTACATTGCCTGTCGCTATTACAAAGTGCCTGCCACATTGCCATACTTTTTACCTGCACCGGGAATAAGCCCATTGGGAACATTGGGCGCGTTCATTATGATGCGCGGGATCCCAAAGAACAAGCGCATCCTATTTGATGTAGGCGTGGCGGGTCCAATTGCAGGATTGGTGATTGCCATCCCTGTTTTGTTTATCGGGTTATCCCTTTCGCAGCTCGGGCCTGTTGATCACCCGCCTGCGGGATTATCAGGCTTGCTTGAAGGCAACTCACTGTTCTATCTGTTTTCCAAATACCTGGTCTTTGGAGAGTTGCTTCCCAAACCTGTGAGCCTTGGCGGCTTATCGCTGGCAAGGTATTGGCTGCAATATTTTTTCACAGCCCAACCGATTCCCTTTGGCGGCCTGGATGTGCAACTCCACACGGTCGCATTGGCGGGCTGGGCAGGGCTGTTGGTCACCGCGCTCAACCTTGTCCCGGTTGGCACATTGGACGGTGGGCATGTTGCTTATGGCTTGTTTGGCGAAAGGGCGCGCAAAATTTTTCCAGTCGTGATCGGCGCGCTGCTTGCGCTAAGTTTCCTGCCAGCCTTGTTGACGTACTCGCTCGCTCAGTTCAACTATAGCTGGCTGTTATGGGTGATGATCCTGTTCTGGCTTGGCAATGTCCGCGCGCAACCACTCGATGATATTACCGAACTCGATTTGCCACGCCGCGCACTCGGCGTCTTCATGCTGGTCGTATTCATCCTGCTATTTACGCCGATACCAATGGTGGCTTATTAATGCGGGCATTGCGAAAACCCCTAGTCATTTTATTAACCGTAATTTTTTCTGCCTGTACTTCTTCGACTGATTCGATCACGCCCACCCCGCGTACGAACGCAACGGGAGACGCGTCAGCGAAGAACACGCCCACCCCCGCGCCGAGCAGGTTGAACGTCGAGAAGGAAGCGCTGCGTGGAGTCCAGGTGAAGGTCTGGCATCCATGGTTCGGCGCGGAGGCGAGTCTGTTTGAATCGCAGGTCGCGCAATTCAACACGGAGAACGAGTGGGGCATCGTCGTCAGCGCGCAGGGCAAAAGCAATTACAGCGAGTTGTTCTCACAAACAAATGCCGCGCTGAAAAATTCGAGCCCTCCACAAATCGTGATCGCGTTCCCCGAGCACGCGCTCGGATGGCAGGATGATGTTGTGGATTTGAATCCGTATGTGAGCGATCCGATTTATGGCTGGGATGCTTTTGAGGTTTCGGATTTTCCCACCGTGATCTGGACGCAGGATGAAGTGGATGGAAAACGCTACGGCGTTCCCGCGCAACGGACGGCACGCTTCATTCTCTACAATCGAGGCTGGGCGCGTGAACTCGGATTCGATTCGGTCCCTGAAACTTCCGCCGCCTTTGAGGCTCAGGCTTGCGCGGCGCACAGGGCGTTGAGCAGGGACGATGACCCAAACAACGACGCGCTCGGCGGCTGGCTGATTGATACGAACGCAATGACGCCTCTTTCATGGATGATGGCTTTCGGCGGCGGCGCCACGCAGGAGGAGGACGGCTATCGCTTTCTTGCGCCCGGCAATATCGCCGCGTTCAAATATTTGAAAACTTTACAGCAGAAAGGCTGCGCGTGGGTCGCCTCGCCCGAACTTTCGGCGTTTGACCGATTCGCTTCGCGCCAGGCTTTGTTTGCAACCGCGAGTCTTGAAGACCTGCCCGATCAGTCGCGCGCCTTTATAGCGGCAGGCAATAAAGACGAATGGATTGTGCTGAAATTTCCCGGCGCGGAGCGCGATGCTTTCGTCGTCTATGGTTCATCGTTCGTGATGTTCAAATCGGATGACGCGACTCAACTCGCTTCGTGGCTTTTCATGCGGGGGATACTTTCGCCGGAGAACCAGGCGCGCTGGGTGAAAAGCACAGGACTCTTTCCGCTTCGCGATTCGACGATGGACCTGCTCGCCGATTATTCAGCGGATCACCCGCAATGGGCGTCTGCCGTTAAACTGCTATCGAGCGGAGAGATCACGCCGCAACTTTCATCATGGCGCGTCGTACGCGTAATGTTGGGAGATGCTTTCAGCGATATGTTCGATACGATCCGTCATCCTGACCTGACCGAAGGGCAGGTGCCATTGATCCTGAGGCAGATGGATGAGATCGCAACGGATTTGAATCAGTGAGATTTAAGCGCGATAATAAGGTTTGCCAGGATAGGCACAACACAAAATATACCAGGAGGCAGAAATGGAATTCACTCAATTGGGTCGAACTGGTTTGAAGGTTTCGCGTTTGTGTCTTGGCACGATGAATTTTGGCCCGCATACGACCGAGGAGGATTCTTTTGCGATTATGGACAAAGCCCTGGAGCTTGGGATTAACTTCTTCGATACTGCAAATGTCTATGGCTGGAAGATGGGCGAGGGAATCACGGAGCATATCATCGGCCGCTGGTTCGCGCAGGGCGGGAGTCGGCGCGAGAAAACTGTCATCGCCACGAAGGTTTTTGGCCGCATGGGGACGTGGCCCAACCAATCCCGCGTGTCGGCGTTGAACATTCGCCAGGCAGTGGAAGGCTCCCTCAAACGCTTGCAGACCGATTACATTGATCTGTACCAAATGCATCATGTTGACCGCAATGCGCCCTGGGATGAAATCTGGCAGGCGATGGATACCCTGGTTCAACAGGGAAAAATCTTGTACGTAGGCTCCTCCAATTTTGCGGGCTGGCATATTGCCAAGGCACAGGAAGCCGCAAAGGCGCGTCACTTTTTGGGATTGGTAAGCGAGCAAAGCCTCTATAACCTCAAGGATCGTATGATCGAGTTGGAAGTGTTGCCTGCCTGCAAGGATTATGGGTTGGGTGTGATTCCCTGGAGTCCGCTGGCGGGTGGTTTGCTGGGCGGGGTGTTGCAGAAGATCAAGGAGGGCCGCCGCGCGGATGAAGATACACAAAAGGATGTCAAGAAATATCGCGCCCAGCTTCAAGCGTGGGAAAAATTCTGCAAGCAGATGGGTGAGAAGCCTGCCGATGCCGCGCTGGCTTGGCTGTCGGCGAACCCGATTGTGACCGCGCCGATCATTGGTCCGCGCACGCTGGAGCAGTTGACGGGAAGTCTGCGCGCGCTCAAGATCAAATTCAGCAAGACTGAGATGAAGAAACTGGATGAGATCTGGCCCGGTCCCGGCGGCGAGGCGCCTGAGGCTTACGCGTGGTGATTTGCGTATATACTAATTGGTGGTTGAGTAGCCCGAAGCGTTAGCCGCCTACTCAACCAGCGAGGTATGTTTGTAAGAAACTGTTAGAAAGGTAAATGCCCATGCCCGAATCTCAATACCGCGCAAGGCAGGTCAGTGCAAAGACGCACGAAGTCGTGGACTATCATCGCGATGATTCCCTGCCCGGCAAGCCATTGCATATCCTCATCCCCGGCGGATTGATTGCGCTGGCTTCGCTGGCGGTAATCGTCTTTGTCGCGTATCTGACGTGGTACGAAAATCGCCTCGATCAAAGCACGGGAATTGTCCTGCTGGTTATACTGGCTCCGTTTTACATCGGCGGGGTATTTCTGTTCAGTTATGGATATGAGTTGTATAACATTCCGCGCGCCATACGGTTAACGGCAATCATCGTCTTTGTGACTGTAGCAGCGGTTGTGATCGTGGCAGTGCTGTTTTTTGTGCTTAGTTCGGGCAAAGGCGACTTTGGATCCTCATCAAAAAAGAAATCATCGGGAGGCGGGTCGAAGCCGCAGGCGAAGAGCATATCATCCTCTTCGGGCGGTTCGGGCTCGCCCAACCTTGGCCCCGTTGTCTTTTTAGGCGGCAGTGGAGGCACTCATACGCGCGAAGTGACGCGTGAGGTGGTAAAGGAAGTGGAAGTTCCCGTCGCGCCGAGGTCAGTGGATTGTCCCTATTGCAGACGCTCGTATGTTCCTGCTGAAAATAATTATGCCTGCCCTGCTTGTGGTGCGGCGACGCCAAAGGAGTTGATTGATGAGTCGCAGGAGCCGAAGGCGCGTGGAGGAGAGATTGGTAATTCGTAATTGGTGAGTGGTAATTAGAGAAATGGAGAATTAGAGATTGGTGATGGTCGAGTAGTCTCGAATGGTTTTGGAGAGACGTATCGAGACCAGATTGGTGGAATGTATGACTCTCCAAAATTGTAGACAGAGATGAATTATGAAATTGATGTATATCAATGGCGAATTTACAATAGGCAATACAAAAGAAGAGATCGAAGTCACGAATCCCGCGACGGAGGAGGTGCTGGATACTGTCCCGCGCGGAACGGCTGAGGATGTGGAGTCAGCCGTAAGGTCCAGCAATGAGGCGTTCAAGTCATGGAGGAAGATGGGCGCGAACGAACGGACAAGTCTCCTGCATGAGGTCGCATCCAAAGTGCGGAGTCACAAAGAAGAGATCGTTCATTTGCTGACGCTTGAAGAGGGCAAGCCAATCCCTGAAAATGACGAAGAGTTAGAATGGGTGGCGAACACGTTTGATTATTACGCGGAATTGGGAAGACATGATCGAGGCAGGGTCATTCCGCCTGGCGAGTCGTCGCAATTCAATTTTATTTTGAAAGAGCCTTATGGAGTGGTGGGATGCATCGTACCGTGGAATTATCCATTATTGCTGATGGCATGGAAAGTCGCGCCCGCGCTTGCGGCTGGGAACACTGTTGTCATCAAGCCGTCAGAAATGACTCCGCTTACGGCTTTGTATCTGGCTGAACATTGTTTCGATGGTTTGCCTGCGGGTGTAATCAACGTGATAACCGGCTTTGGCGCGGAGACCGGCGAGCCGTTGGTGAAGCACCCCGATGTGCCAGTCATCGCTTTTACTGGAAGCCTTGCAACGGGACAACGCATTGCTTCTCACGCCGCACCGATGATGAAAAAACTGCATCTCGAACTCGGCGGCAAGGATGCGACAGTCATTGCTGAAGATGCTGACCCCGAAATTGCGGCGAAGGCTGTGGCTTACGCCGCGCTGATCAACGCGGGTCAGGTTTGCACGAGCACGGAGCGAGTCTATATCCCGAAATCGAAAGCAAAACAATTTACGGAAGCAATTGTCGAACATGTGAGATCGTTGAAACTAGGTTCAGGCTTGGATGCCTCTACCGATGTGGGTCCCATGATCGGCGATTCGTATCGCGCGAAAATCGAGTCACATGTAGAAGATGCGCGGGCACGCGGCGCGCACGTATTGACAGGTGGCCAGCGACCCAAGAATATTTCAAAAGGCTGGTTCTACGAGCCGACAGTGTTGACTGGCGTTGACCACACGATGCTCATCATGCGCGAAGAAACATTCGGTCCCGCCGTGCCGTTGATGGAATACACGTCGTTCGAGGAAGCCATTGACCTCGTCAATGACTGTAAATATGGCTTGGGCGCAGTGTTGCTTTCAGAAGACCCGAAGAAGATCAAGATGTTCTTTGAAGATGTCAAAGCAGGGACGATCTGGATCAACGATCCGCTGACTGATAATTGCGCGGGTCCGTTTGGCGGGATGAAATACTCAGGCGGCGCACGTGAACTCGGCATCGAAGGTCTCGATGAGTTCCGTGAGACCAAGCATGTGCACTCGGATTTCAATATGGAGGATAAGTACTATTGGTATCCGTGTGCGAGAGACTAACCGTATCATCGCCTTAATTTACTTTTATCCAGCCCATTAAGTAAACTGTATAAGAATGAAGTGCCTCTATTTAGCCTAGCCAGCCAATCGGCCCGCTTAATATCCTTCTTTTTCAAGCCAGAAAGATCATTGTACAGGGAGTGCCATTCATCTGCCAATTCATCTATAATGGTTTGGGGAAAATTCGTTTTCTTTAGCTGGTTTCCTATTGAGATAATCTTATTTCTATGCCCCTTCGCTGGTTCTTGATGTGGCCGCATTCTTATGAAACTATCAACAATGGCGTCAATGCACTCTCGCAAAGGCAACAAGGATGTTGAAACTGGATTGGTAACCCTCCCGTAAAATGATACCAGTGAAAAGTAGAAAACTCATGGCAA
>CAZIYY010000214.1:0-5669 GCA_964543585.1 uncultured Anaerolinea sp.
TTGCGCTCCAAATTCAATTGATAGAACCAGACCTTTTTGGTCGGCGCGCCCTTCTCAAAGAACAGCACCACCGTCTTCACGCCCGCGCCCGTGAACGTGCCGCCAGGCAGATCCAACACCGTATGCAGGTTGCAGGTTTCGAGCAACTGCTTGCGCAAACTCACCGACGCGTTATCGGTATTCGAAAGGAAGGTATTCTTGATCACCACGCCCGCGCGTCCGCCCGCCTTCAAAATCTTGATGAAGTGCTGTAAAAACAAAAACGCCGTCTCGCCCGTTTTGATCGGGAAGTTCTGCTGTACCTCGGCGCGTTCCTTGCCGCCGAAGGGCGGGTTCGCCAGCACCACGTTGTAACGATCCTTCTCCTGAATATCAGAAAGATTCTCCGCCAGCGTGTTGGTATGCAAAATGTTCGGCGCTTCAATGCCATGCAGGATCATATTCATAATCCCGATGATATACGCCAGCGACTTCTTTTCCTTGCCGTAAAAAGTTTTCTTCTGGAGGACATCCGCTTCTTTCGTGCTGAGAGCTGGTTTTGCTTTCATGAACTCATACGCCTCGACGAGAAACCCCATCGAACCACCCGCGCCATCGTAGACCGTTTCTCCAATTTGCGGCGCAATCACCTTGACGATCACCTTCTCCAGCGGACGCGGCGTGTAATACTCCCCGCCGTTCCTGCCCGCGTTGCCCATGTTCTTTATTTTCTCTTCATACAGCACACTTAACTCATGCTTCTCTTTCGACGAACGGAAGCGCAGTTCATCCACCAAATTGATCACCTCGCGCAAGTTGTATCCGCTTTGAATACGATTCTTCAACTCACTGAATATTTCCCCGATCTTATACTCAATCGTATCCGCATGGTCAGCCGTCGTCCTAAACTTCTTCAGATACGGAAACAATTCGACATTCACAAAATCAATCAAATCATCGCCCGTCTTCGCGTTGTTATGATCTAATTTGCCATCTTTATCTTTGGGTGTTGCCCACTGATCCCATCTAAATTTATTCATGCTCTCGCCGCCGTCCTCGGCGGCGAGGACGCCGCCTTGAGCGCTTCCAATAATCGGCGTATATTCTTTCCCTGAAAGTTCCGCCGCATCCTTGCGATCCTTTTCCAGATCATCCAAATACTTTAGGAACAGAATCCATGAAGTCTGCTCCACGTAATCCAACTCACTGGAACAGCCCGCGTCTTTCCATAATTTGTCGTCGATGTTCTTGAAGGTTTGTTCAAACAAGGCTTTACTCCCGTAAGAAAACCTGACATGTCTCGCACGGTACTTGCTCGATTCAGACGCGTGCGTGGACAGCAATACGAGCCGGGTCCGCGCCTCACGGAGACATGTCAGGTTTATAGCGTATTTTCCTCTTCGCCAGCGCCGCGGTTTGTATTGCCTCAAGTATACTCTCTTGCTTATCACAAGTTGTCCGTAAATTTACTCACGAATTGGGTGGATGAAAAACCACTTGTCCCTGCGCACGTGCCAGGAATTTGGAATGTTGATTGCGCCGATCGAATATAGATAGTCCGGTAAATTACTGCCGTTGCCAGGCCAGACCACCAAATCCCAGGCAATATCTCGAATATTCATGATGGGGCGGACCGTGTTGAAATCCGCATCCAAGCCCTCATTCACATCCAGGATGAAATATTGGTTTGGACAGAGGCTGGCGATCTCCTTTTCGAACGAACCTGTCCAGTTGCTGGCAAGCAGCAAGCTCGGACATTTGAGGGGGACAGCGAATGCATAAACCACGACGATATCCCTTTCTGATACGTTCTTTCTTTGCGCCAATTGTGTCACTGCCTGCTCTTTGGCAAATGGCGCATCCCGCTCCACGGATGCCCGCCCTTGCTGTAAACTTATCTGCTGTCCCAGCGCAGAGACCACTCCAATAAGGATCGCCGCATAAAACAAGTTTTTCAGTTTGCTTACGCCCCAGGGAGTCATCTCTGATAATTTCAGCACAATCAAGATCAGGACTGGCAGGAGCGCCGCCAACGATAACGAGAACCTTAAGCGGAAGACTGCCTTGCTCAACACAAACAAGACCAATATCGTTTGAACCAACAGCCCAAAGAGCATGGCGAACGTGCCAGGCGGAATTTTGACAGTTGACCTTTTATACCAGATAGCAAAGATTCCAAGAGCCAGCAGAGTAAATATTAGAATGAGCATCATTGGTCGAATGGCCGCCCACCAGTAACTGAGGCTGATTGGTATCATCGCCAGCGTGTAGATGCCTCTTTCGCCTGTACCATACAGTCCCTGGTGCGTAATGATCCTTGTCAACCAGGCGGCGAAGCGAGGCAATTCCTTATATACGGGAACAAGCATTGCGAGAATTCCAAGAACACCGCCAGCGAACATGTATGTGCCTGATAAGATGGCTTGCTTGAAATTTCTGTTCAGCCGCATGGAAAATACGAAGATCGTGACGATCCCGCTAAACAGCCAGACGATGAAATAGGTTTGAGCCACTGCCAAAATGCCAGCCGCGAAACCCAGCAATATCAGTTTGCGGTCATTGATCTCCTCATTGCTTCGTAATTCCGTGTAAAGCCAGAGCAGCCATAATGTGCCGAATGGAAAGTTGAAGGAGTTATGCGACCAAAATGTCAGCGATGGAAAACTGTAGGGGTGGAGGGCGAAATACAAGAGCGCCAGCGTGATCCCGGCCACTGTTTGGTGGTATTGAAGAGTCGTAGCAGCGGTTTTGTAAAATACAATAACGCAAATGATGTTCATTGTCAGCAGGAACGTATTTGCCATCAGGAAAAAAGCGCCTGGGCGCGCAAGATAAAAATTTATGAAGGCTTCCCGACTACTGAAAAACGGATAGGTGAGCGCGAGTAAAAAAGAACCGATCAAATGCACAGGGGTTCCTGGATGGTCTACAAACTGGTAGGAATTCCCTGCAAAGATTGATAACGAGTCGACAAAATAAACGACGGCTGGGTCTGCGTTGAACCAGTAGGATGGATTTAATGTCCAATAGATCCAATAAGTCAGAGGTGGGATCACAACGAATAGGTAGCCAAACCTTTGCATCTTATTTGTCAACATACTTTTTGTATCCATCATTGATCCTCTGACAAATTCTCCACTTTCGTTGCTCAAGTCGTCGGGCGCGTAATATTACTCACTCACCTCGCGCAATGTCATTCTGAGTGTAGCGACACTTGCGCCGTCTCGAAGAGACCAGTGCAGGTGAGAATCTCTACGATTATCCCAGAGACCCTTCGCGAAGTTTATCCTGAGCTTGTCGAAGGGCTCAGGGAATCATGGTTAACTGCGTAAGGTGATTCACTCACGAATTGGGTGGATGAAAAACCATGAAGATCTGCGTACGTGCCACGACTGCGGCATATTGATTGCGCCGATTGAATATAAATATTCCGGCAGGTGCGTGCCATTCCCGGGCCAAATCACCAAATCCCATTCAATGTCTTTTATGTCCGTGGCGTACTCAGCCATGTTGAGTTCGATATCTGAGTCCCAGACGGCATACTGATTTGGGCACACAACCGCGATCTCGTCCTTGAATGATCCGATCCAGTTGCTGGCTTGTAACAGCCCAGCGCATTTTAATGGAACAGCATAGGCATAGACCACCACTAGGTCTTCTTCCGCCACTTTTTTTTCCTGAGCCAAACGCGCGACTGCCTGCATTTTGGCGATTGCCGCCTCCTGCTCCACGTGCGCTCTTTGCTGTTGCAAACTGATCTGACTGACCAGTGAAAGCACGACCCCAACGAGGACAATACCGTAAAACACTCTTCTGAGTTCGATGGTTCTCCAGGGCGTTGTTTCCAATAGTTTTATCGTCAATAGAATTAACAACGGCAGAATGGCCGCCAGGGATAATGAATATCTCAACTTGAGAGCGGCTTTCGTCATTAAAAGCATTGCCACTGCAGTTTGGAACAACAGCCCACAGAGCATGGCAAAGACGCTCGGATTAATTTTGTCGCTAGATTTGCTCTTCCAATAAGCAATCATTCCTAATATAGCGAGGGTGAAAAACAGGATCAGTATCATGGGACGAATGTTCTCCCACCAGAAACCAATGCTGAGTGGAATGAACGAAAGAGAGTAAATACCTTTCTCGCCGCTGCCATACAATCCTTGGTGCGTCACGATCCTCGTCAGCCAGTTCATGAAGCGTGGAAGTTCCTTATATATCGGGGCAAGCATGGCAAGGATTCCAAGCGCGCCGCCGGCTAGCATATACATGCCAGATGTTAAGCCGTTCCTGAATGATTGGTTCAACCGCAGGGAAAATATGAATACCGAGAACACCCCGCTTACCAGCCAGGCGATGAAATATATCTGTGCCATGGATAGGACACCTGCCGCGAATCCCATCAACAAAAGTTTTGGACGGGTGAGCGCTTCATCCCCTCGTAATTCCCGGTAAAGCCAGATCAACCAGAGTGTCCCGAATGGAAAATTGAGGGAATTATGCGACCACAATGTGAGTGATGGAAAACTATACGGGTGAAGGGTAAAAAATAATAAAGCCGCAGCAACTCCTCCCAGGATGCGATCATATCTTAAAGTTGTAATGGCGGTTTTGTAAATCACAATAGCGCAAATGATGTTCGTTGACAAAAGAAAAATATTTGTCATCAGGAAGAATGCGCCGGGCCTTGCGAGATGAAAACTAATAAATTCCTGCGAACTGCCAAAAAATGGATAAGTTAGCGCAAGCAGAAAAGAGCCAATAATTTGAACGGGCGTGCCCGGATGATCCACATAAACATAGGATTTCCCCGCAAAGATTGATAGCGAGTCCAAAAAATAGACGGCGGCTGGGTCGGCGTTGAACCAATAACTTGTGTTGAGTGTCCAGTAAAGCCAGTAGATGATTAATGGTATGACTACAAGTATATAACCCAAACCAGATTTCTCAACCAGCCAGTTTTTCATGACATCTCTTCGCCAGCGTCGCCGCGACATCCATGCGGTATTCTGCGGAGGCGTATTCGTCCGTCGCTTCGTGGAAGGCGTTACGCGCGGCGGATCCAATGCCATCTGATTCGGTTCCATCCATTGCGAGCAGGGGACTCTTGCCATAGCCGCCGACGACAAGCCGCGTCCTGCCTGACCCCCAACCTGCCATGGCTACACAAACAATCGGCTTATCTGACGGCGTGCGCGCCACGTAGTCGAACGCGAGTTTTACGTTCAGGGGAATAACGATTTTGGTGATGAGTTTGCCGCGCAACTGCTCGCGAAGCGGAAGCAAATCGCCGATGTTGACTGTCTCTTCGGATTTCTGTTTACTGCTTATCATAATTTTCGCGTCAAGCGCAAGCAATACACACATAAACGTCGAACGCCCATCGCAGGTTACGAGAGTTCCAGCCACGGTTGCCGAGTTCCGAATATTCAACGGCGCTTCGAGTTTCAGCGCGGACTTGAAAGCGTCGGGGCAGTATTCATTTTCAAATAGTCCTTGCAGCGTGAGCGTCGCGCCGAGTTCGAGAGTGTTACCCTGCTTTTTGACGGTGTCCAAGCCGAGGGATTGCAAGTCCACTACTTCAATAGAGTCCCTCGCGCTGAGCGGAGCCGCATGTTCGTTATGCGGCGCAGTCGAAGCGTGAGAGAGAAGCGTGCCGCCCCCGAGGGGCAGAGTGTTTGGGCGGGAGAGAA
>CAZIYY010000214.1:5679-6549 GCA_964543585.1 uncultured Anaerolinea sp.
GCGAGGGCTTCATCGAGAGTCTGCGGGCGGTGATAGGCAGTGATCATAATCAGTCTCCGAGGGATGTCTGTATTATACAGTTAAAAAATCCTGCCGCCATCTTATCGAGGGCGGCAGAGCTTCACTTGTTTCCGTGTCTACTTGTTTCCTTGTGTACTTGAACCTTTACCCCAGCATGATGCCCGGCAGTATTTGGGGCAAAAGGAATTCCTGCTTGAGCGCCTGTACCAGCATGTCAAACTCATCTCCGTTCTCATTGCGCCCGCGGAAATGCCAGACGGGTTGAATGTAGGGCGAACGGTTTTTGTAATTTGGATCGCTGGCTTGATAATATGGATTGCTCACAAAGTAGATCAACTCCACTGTGTCAATGGTGAGATTGGGAGGTGTGTAAGTCTCTGTTGACGCCGGTGCGCCTAGCTCTTCTGAAACGAAAGGTTGGTCTGCTGTAATTGGCAGTTCCATTGGCTCGCCGTTTGGTTGAATCGCAGGCGCAGAACTGAAGACGCATATGCCAGGATAATTTGCGAACGACAAGTCAGGGATGGCAAGCGCCTCCAACAGAACAGATTTGTCTGCGCTATTCACGCCTTTCATTCCAGACATGGATTCCACCTGGATCATATCGTTGCAAGCCGGCGTATATTCCACATAGACCGAACCGTTCTCGACAGTGAAGAGCACGACATCTTTTCCATCAAGTTGCACGGATTTCTCGGTGCCTTTCAGGATTTGGAATTGCAGGTCGGGAAACGGAATTTCAAATTTTTCCACAATCACCACGAGAGCGCCCAATTCGTTTACCCGGTCAGTAGTCCTCACAGGGGTAGGTATATTGAAAAAACTCTGATGCAGAGATTAGAATTTGGT
>CAZIYY010000215.1:0-6489 GCA_964543585.1 uncultured Anaerolinea sp.
GAACAACTTGGAGCCACATGTTTTGCTTCTCTTCAATGTTGAGTCAGTGCGCCGCATGGAGCCACTTATCCACTGCTCAGGTAGGTGCTCCCGCACGCCGCCGAGAGCATCGTGAGGTGCGACACACTTACGATACGCGCCGCACCTTCCAATCCAAAATTGTTCTTCGGCTCACGGCAATGACGCGATGATCTTCCGGTATTCATCCTCGGTGAACGCGCGCATCGTCTGAGTGCTCACGTTGCCTTGCATGCCGGTCATAATGACAGCCTTCGCCACGGTTTCATCATCGGGCGCTTCCGTGATCAACACAAAGTCATATTCTCCCATCACCAGATAGAAACTCTTGATCTCGCCTCCCAGCGATTTGACGAGTTGTTTACCGGCATCCAGTCGGGCGGGAGCGTCTTTTGCGGTCTGAACCCCTTGCTGAGTCCATTTCATCAGAGTGATATATGTAGGCATTGTATTTTCTCCTTTTGTGGTATTCACCATGCGAGTGCGTCGCACCTTACTTTGCTGACAATATCCTCTTGAGTAGACTTTGTCTACTACCAGTTTGGTGCGACGCACCCTGAAAACAGATTACACAACACGCATCACGTACTACTTTCACTCTTCCAGCGTGGCGCCGTGTTTATGCATCAATTCCCAAACCTTGCGCGGCGTCATTGGGATATCAATGGTGGTAACTCCGAGATGCGCAAGCGCGTCCACCACGGCGTTCACAAAGGCGACAGGCGCGCCCACTGTAGCCGATTCACCCACACCCTTGGCGCCGATGGGATGATGTGGCGAAGGAGTGACAGTCTCTCCAAGTTCCCATTTGGGAGTTTCGACAGCAGTTGGAAGCAGGTAATCCATGAAGTTCGCGCCATGGATGTTGCCATTCTCATCGTAAGTGATTTCTTCCATCATCGCCGGTGCAAAGCCCATCGTTAAGCCACCGTGGATTTGTCCTTCGACGATCATCGGGTTGATGCGCACGCCGCAATCATCCACCGCGACGAAGCGGCGGATTTTCACTTGACCTGTGCCGCGGTCAATATCCACGACGCAGATATATGAACCGAACGGATACGTCAGATTCGGCGGGTCGTAGTAGTTGACCGCTTCGAGTCCACCTTCCATGCCTTGCGGATGATTTGTGTATGCGGCGAAGGCAATTTCCTGAATGGTCTTGCCTTGGTCGGGTGAGCCTTTGACGAAGAAACGCCCCGTCTCCCATTCGAGATCATCTTCGTTTGCTTCAAGCAGATGCGCGGCGATCTTCTTTGCCTTTTCGCGGATCTTGCGGGAGGCCATGGCGGCGGCAGCCCCGTCGACCGGTGTGCTTCGGCTGGCATACGTGCCCAAGCCATAAGGAGCAGTATCCGTGTCGCCTTCTTCGACTTTGATGTGTTCAGCGGGGATGCCTAATTCTTCGGCAATGATCTGGGCGTAGGTTGTTTCATGCCCCTGTCCCTGAGACTTGGTGCCAAAGCGGGCGATCGCCTTGCCCGTTGGATGGACGCGAATTTCACAGGAGCCGAACATTTTCAACCCGAGGATATCGAAGTTTTTCGAGGGTCCACCGCCGACGATCTCAGTGAACGACGAGATGCCAATGCCCATGAATTCACCACGGGCGCGCTTCTCTGCCTGCTCCTTGCGAAGGTCTTCGTAGCCAATCATGTCCATCGCTTTGCGGAGCGCGGCAGGATAGTTGCCACTGTCATACTCCCAGCCCAGCGCGGATGTGTATGGGAACTGTTCGGGCTTGATAAAATTTTTCATGCGGATTTCAGCCGCATCCATGCCAATTTTTTGCGCGTACACGTCCGCCATGCGTTCGATGGCGTGGACGGCTTCGGTCACGCGGAATGAACAACGATAAGCGATGCCGCCCGGCGGTTTATTCGTATACACGCCATCCACTTCGACGAACGCATTCTTGAAATCATACGAGCCTGTGCAGATGTGGAACATTCCGGCGGGAAACTTCGAGGGTTGCGTAGCCGCGTCCGTATACCCGTGATCAGCTATCGTCTTGAAGCGAAGCGAGGTGAACGTCCCGTCTTTTTTGCCAGCCAGTTCCGCGGTGATGTGATAGTCGCGTCCAAATGAATCCGCCGCCAGGTTTTCGGTGCGGTCTTCAACCCATTTGACGGGCGCGCCGGTCACGATGGATGCCGCGACCGCGATCACGTATCCGGGATACGCCGGAACTTTGCCGCCGAAGCCGCCGCCGATATCCGGCGCAATCACTCGGATTTTCTCCTCCGATAATCCGAGATGCCCGGTGATGAGCGCGACGACGGTGCGAATGGCGTGCGGGGCTTGCGAGGTCATCCACAGCGTGAGATGACCCTCGGCAGGATTCCATTTGGCGACACAGCCACAGGTTTCCATGGAGGCGACGTGAATGCGCGGGATATAGATATTTTCTTTGACTGTGACTTCGGCTTGATCGAAGTCTTGATTCGTCTTCTCCTTATCGCCCCATTCCCAATGCCAGATGTGATTGCTCTCTTTATCGTCGCGGACTTTCGTCGCGCCCGGTTCCAACGCTTTGAACGGATCCACGACGACGGGCAGCGGTTCATAATCCACCTCGACGGCTGCCACGCCATCTGCGGCAGTGTACCTATCTGTAGCCAGGACCGCGGCGACTTCCTGATACTGATACTTGACCGTATCGAGCGGCAGGACCATTTGCGTGTCGCTCATCAATGTCGGCATATTGTGGACATTATATTTTTGGAGCGTGGGTCCATCAATGACCGCCAACACGCCGGGTGTTGCCAGCGCTTTTTCAGTATGAATTGCCTTGATCTTCGCGTGGGCATACGGACTGCGGACGATGTCCAAATGCAACATACCCGGCAGTTTGAAATCGTCAATGTAATTGCCCTGACCGCGAATGAAGCGCGCATCTTCGACGCGTTTTCTGGAATGTCCTATACCATGTACTTCAGCCATGTCATGCTCCTTCCGCCATTTTATCGGCGGCGTATTGAACGGCTTTGACGATATTCATATATCCCGTGCAACGGCAGAGATTGCCTGAAATTGCGTGACGGATTTCGTCTTCGGTCGGATGCGGATTCTGTTCCAGCAACGCCGATGAAGTCATCATCATGCCGGGTGTGCAAAAGCCGCACTGTAAGCCATGCTTCTCGTGGAAGCCTTCCTGAATCGGATGCAGGTTTCCATTCTGCGCAAGTCCTTCAACAGTTTTGACTTCCATCCCATCGGCTTGAACCGCAAGCACGGTGCAGGATTTAACAGGCATACCATTCAATTGCACCGTACATGCGCCGCACGAAGTTGTATCACAACCGATGTGCGTGCCGGTCATGTTCAGGTTCTCGCGCAGAAGATGGACAAGGAGCAAGCGTGACTCAACATCGGCTTCATGAGGTTTTCCATTGATCGTGACGTGAATATGATGGTTACTCATATCAACCTCCTTTTGCGCGTTCAACAGCGATGCGAAGCGCCCGAACTGTATAGGTTTTCACGAGCGAACGTTTGTATTCTTCCGACCCTCGCACATCCGCGACGGGCTGGGCGGCATCCGCGGCGAGTTGCGCGGCTTGACGGATATTTTCATCCGACGAGTCTTTGCCTTTCAGGAAGTCCTCGGCGGCAGTGGCTTTGATGGCGGTAAGCCCGACGTTCGTCAAGCCAATACCGACGGATTTGAATTTACCTTTCGCATCCAACTCTACTTGCGCTGCGACCGCGGCGGTCGCAAAGTCACCGACTTTGCGCTCCAGTTTAAGATATGCACCTCCACTGCGCGGTTTGGATGCGGGGATACGCACTTCTGTCAGGATTTCGTCTTTGGCGAGGGCAGATTCAAAGAGTCCGACAAAGAAGGATGTGATGGGAATCACGCGCTCGCCCTTCGGTCCCCTGGCAACGACCTCTGCCCCATAAGCGAGCATCGTGGCGGGATGGTCGTTGCCAGGGTCGCCATTTGCAAGGTTCCCGCCGACCGTTCCCATGTTGCGGACAATCGGATCGGAAATCACGCTGGCAGTATCGGCGAGCAGAGGGTATTTTTCACGGACGAGCGGGGAATGGTCGACGGCAGACTCGCGGGTCATCGAGCCGATCTTGAGCCAGCCTTTATCTTCATTGATATAAGACAAGCCTTCGACGCGGGTGATGTCCACGAGCATGGCGGGCGATGCAAGCCTGAAACGCATCAGCGGGATGAGGCTTTGTCCGCCCGCGAGGATTTTGGCATTTTCATGCCCTCCGAGCGCCGCCACCGCTTCGGAAAGCGTTTTTGGCGCGACGTACTCAAAAGTGGGTGGGATCATATTTGTCTCCTAAGGAAAATTAGAACTGATCCAACATAACAATCATTTGACGCGGCACCTCCTTTTGGATAATGAGTCTATCTTGTTTTTCATTAGGCCACTTGCAAAAGTCTTTTGCCACAGAGACCACGGGGAAAGGGAGTTTTTCAGAGGTCTCTGTGAGCTCTGTGGCTAGCAATTTTTCTTATGCAAGAGATCTATTAAGCGGATGTACAGATTCTTCTGTATTGTTCCGCGCGGAAACAATTTCAGCCATGATGGACATGGCAATCTCCTCAGGTGTCGCCGCGCCGATCTCCAATCCGATAGGACCATGCAGGCGATTCAGTTGTGCCTCGGTGAGACCCTCATCCAGAAGTCGCTGGCGGCGTTTGGCCTGTGTGGTCTTGCTTCCCAACGCGCCCACGTAAAAAGCGGCGCTCGGCAATGCAATCTTCAACGCGGGATCATCCAGTTTGGGATCATGAGTGAGCATGGCAACGGCGGTCGAGCGCGTGAGCGGAATCTGTTGAAACGCTTCATCGGGCCACAATTGAATGAGTTGATCTACGTGCGGAAATCTTGCCTCGCTACCAAAAGCGCTGCGCGGATCAACGACGACCGTGCGATAGCCAAGCGTTTTCGCCAATGCCATCAAAGCAATCGTGATATGGACCCCGCCAACTGCGATGAGTGTGGGCGGAGGCAGGATCACCTCGAGGAAGATTTCAATGGAGTCGCCCAACATCAGGCGTTGAGATTCGCCTCGCGCTAAAGTCTCTCTCGCTAATTCCAACACTTTCCCATCCCATTCGTTACTCAGTGTCCCGGTCGCGCTGCCATCATCGCGCACCAACATTTCGCGGCCCAATATTTCATCCGCGCCGCGCACGATAGTGACAAGGACTGCTGGTTGTTCATCCACCAACACCGAGTGCAAGGACTTGAACAATTTCGTATCAAGCGGTTTGACGAAGATATCAATACTTCCTCCGCACGCCAGACCCACCTCCCAGGCGGTTTCATCTGCCACGCCAAAATGTAGAAGTTGTGGCTTGCTCGATTTCAACACCTCAACTCCAGACTCAAACACCGCGCCTTCCACACAGCCACCGCTGACCGAGCCGGTGATCTTTCCGTCAGGGGTGAGCGCCATTTTCGCGCCGGCGCGGCGCGGCGAGGAGCCCCACGTTTGTATGACTGTTGCAAGAGCAATTGATTGATTATTGTCCGCGCGCCAGTTGTCAAGGTCAGGCAGAATATCTCGCATGGTTGCCTCCGAAGTAATGAGTCAAAAATAACTTTACAAAATTATGCTCTCGGCGGAGTCCCCGCCGCCGAGGACGGCGGCTTGAGCGAAGTAAGTGAATATCGCGCATGGTTGCCTCCGTTGGACCGACGATTGATGTCAGCCAGTCGATCCGCTAAATCTTCAAGACTCGCCAAGTTATGCACTGGCAGAAAATTGTCAATGTGCGGCAGGGCGGCTTGAATCCCGCGCGTGAGCGGTTCGTAGTCCGCCGCGCCGAGTAATGGATTCAACCAGATCAGGCGATGACAATTACGTTTCAAACGCGCCATCTCATGTGTAAGCAGTTCCACATCGCCGCGATCCCAGCCGTCGCTGATGACCAACACGACCGCGCCGCGCCCTAAAACGCGCCGCCCCCAATCGAAGTTAAAAGTCTTCAACGAGTCGCCGATGCGCGTGCCACCCGCCCAATCGTTGACGAGATCACCGACGTTTTTCAGAGCCAGGTCCAGGTCACGGATTTGAAGCGGACGCGTGATCCGTGTGAGACGCGTACTAAAAACAAAAACCTCCACGGGCTGGCTCAACGCGGCTTTCATCCCATAAATAAAGTGGAGAAGAAGACGTGTATAGCGTTCCATCGATCCGCTAATATCAGCGATGACAACCAGCGGCCGCGGCTTCAACTTTTGCTCACGATATGCCCAGCTAAACACCTCCCCCTCCGAGCGTAAACTGCGACGGAGTGTGCGTCGCAAATCGATCAGACTGCCTTTGCCCGGACGATGACGACGCGTGCGGCGTTCGCTTACTTTCCAAAGAAGATGCGACATCATTTGCTTGACTGCTTCCGATTCTTCGGCGCTCATCTCGGCAAAATTCTTATGGCGTAGTAGTTCCTGACTGCTGTACGTGCGGGTTATCTCGATCACGGTCATCGGTTCG
>CAZIYY010000216.1:0-6478 GCA_964543585.1 uncultured Anaerolinea sp.
CTGTTTCTTTGGTATAAAATGATGCGGCCCATCTTTGTGGGTTCTCAGAAACAACCTCTTCAAGAGCCTCCTTGAGATCATCCTCAGACATCTTGATCCGTGGAAATACACGCTGATTTCAAACTGCAACGCTACAACTCGATAAAAATCATGCGAGCGATTAAACCAAAGCAAGGCATCTTCATATCAAGACGCCTTTTCTTATCCCTGCTTGTCGCGCTCAAGCAGGCACGAGTTGGAAGCCGAGAAGCTCGGCTTTACTTCGACAGGCTCAGTACAAGTCTTCTTCATATATTTTATTTGTTGATCTTTGTACTTCTGCTCGTACTCCTCCACGCTGATCTTTTCATACTCCACTTGATACTTTAACATGCGATAGACCACGCGCGCAATCGCGTGCGCGGTTGCCACAGTCGCTTGTGCTTTATCCAACCGCCCTTTCAGCCGCCGGTACAGTGAGCCAAAGACGCAGTCCGCCCGCTTCACCGATTGCGCCGCCATGCGGAAGGCTTGTCCGGCGCGGTTCTTGGTTTTCATCGTTTTGTTCTTCAATACCTTCGCCCCCGAAATTTCATGCTTCGGCGCAAGTCCCAGCCATGAACAGAAATGCTTCTCGCTTGGAAACTTGCCCATGTCCGTTCCGACTTCCATGATGACGGTCTGCGCCAGCGAGACACCGAAGCCATCCACCACACTTAAGTCCACGCCACTGATGCGTTTCAGATGTTTGCGGATCTCTCCCGTATTCTTTGGCGCATTTTTGCTGTGTGAATTGCGTTTCCGCACTGACAATGCTTGTACCTCCCCATCTTCCCAATCGGGGCGCGTCAACGCATACATGCGATCAACCTCTGCGTCACAGACTTCGATCTGCTTCGTATAAAAGTCATACAGTTCCAGCGCTTGCTTCAAAATAAAGAGATGTTCTGCGCGCCACGTCCCTGTCAGGGCTTTGCCGATTTCTTCTTCGCTTTTCTTGCAATTCCGATCCCGCAGCGCCGCTAACTTGTGTGGGTCGCGTTCGCCGGAAACAATCGCCCTAATGATGGTCAGCCCTGTATCGCCGGTCACGTCACTCAATGCCTGTGATAACTGCACATTCATTTGCAACAAAGCCTTCTGCATGTGTTGAATATGCGGTGAGCGATGGTCGAGCAGTTGTCCGCGATGCCGCAACAGGGTTCGCAGCGCAACCAATTCTGCCTGCGGGCGAAACGAACTTTCCAACAGTCCGTAACTGTGCAGGGTTTGAATCCATTGCGCGTCCAGGATGTCGCTCTTGCGCCCCGACACTCTCCGCAAGGACCGCGAACTGATTAACAGACATTCAAAGCCCTGCCGTTCCAACTCTTCAAACAGCGGAATCCAATATACGCCCGTGCTTTCCATCGCGACGGTTTTTACATGATGGCCTTGCAGCCACTTTCCAATGGCTTGCAAGTCCATTGTATAGTTGCCAAACGCTTTCACAATTTGCGTATTCTCCTCTCCTGCTACACACACCACGATCTCCTCTGCGCCAATGTCCACGCCTGCCGCATTTGGATTTACTTGACTTACCCCTGCGAATGGATGTGCCTCTTCAATGCCTCGGGTGCGCTTGCCTCTTTGTCTCATCTCCTTTACTCCTTTTCGAAAATGATTTGGGCGGGAAGAACACCCGCACCTTCGGCAAGCCCGGTCACTTGAGGGGATTAGCTTTCTCATCGGGGTCGCCCACTACGCCGCCAGTATTTAAATCAATTTGACCGGAAACCACGGTGCACCGCGGGAGTTGGCGCAGGTACGCGCCACTCGCCATTGCTTTGTTCGGCTTGCGTGCTTGCCACTTCGGAGTATACTTTCATCATTCTTGCGCCCCTGTTTCTCTCGTATAAAATGATGTCCCCCATCTTTGTGGGTGCACCCGACTGGTGGGATTCTGCGGCATTTTCGAGCATTTTTCTGGCTTCGAGTTTATACTGCCCTCAGGCAGAATCCAACCCCGCCCACATGGCATTACCCCCAGGGCAAGATCAGCCTGTCGCGCCACAAGCCGTGTTAGTCCCCTATATCAAGGACGAACTGGTCCCAGGTCAGCAAGTTACCATCTATTGGAGATTCATCGGCGCATATCATTTCGAAGGGGTCTCCAGTTTTGTTTTTATCGTCAACGAATTCCACGAGTAGTCTGAGCCAGCGTTGCTGATCATATCCCAGGTGCCGTGCGCCTGACAAGTCAATTCAAAATGTTGTTGCCAAAAATAGGAATGATCTTATAGTAGCGGCGTCTGTGACAGAAATTTCAGACTGAAGTTGGCTTTCTGGTAAAGTAGGAGAGAACAATGGATAAAACTGCCCGCACACACTTTAACAATCTTTGGTCAGAAGACAGGCAACTGCAAAACGATGCTTTTTTCCACATCCTCAAAGTGACCGACAAACCCGTTGACTGGACTTACGAAGTCTGGGACGAATTGCTGGCAAACCTCACCCACAAGGACAACCATAACCGAGCCATAGCGGCGCAAATCCTCTGCAATCTCGCCAAGAGCGACACGAAGAACAGAATACTGAAGGACTTCGACAAGCTGCTTGCAGTGACAAAAGATGAAAAATTCGTCACCGCGCGGCATTGCATGCAGGCGCTTTGGAAAGTCGGCGCGGCGGGAAAGAAGCAACAGAAGATATATATGGATGGTCTCGAGCATCGCTTCCAAGAGTGCATCACGGAAAAGAACTGCACTTTGATCCGCTACGATATTATGCAAAGCCTGCGGAACGTGTATGACGTAGTGATGGACGAGAAAATAAAAGAGAAGGCGTTGGAGTTGATCGCAACCGAAGAAGACCTCAAGTACCGGAAGAAGTATGCAAGTTTATGGAAAGGCAGGTAAGGTGTCTTGTATCTCTCGAATATCGAGGTAGGTGGAATTGAGACTTTTCCTGACTGGCGAAGCCGCGCCTAAGGAAAGACTTTCTTAATTTGTTGGATTTATTCACAGAACTGACCACAATTCAAAATACGCGGCAGGAGGATGTCGCTTAGACTGCTTTTTAACCAGACGGGTCTCTTGATAGGCGGTGTGAGGAAATAATATTCCAGCACGGGGTCAAGGTCCATCAGGATTGGAGAGTTCTTTTCTTCGGCAATGATCTGATCTCGGTCTCGCGTCAGATCGGAAAGTATTTTTTCAGGTCGCAGAAGTTCTTCCGTGCCGGGTTTGAGAGAATCGCCCATGATCTGAATATAGTTTTGCGTAATGGATTGCATATAAGCGAAGTCGTACTGGATTTCCCGGTTGCTGGCGACCACCATGCGAGACGAATACTGATCCACGTGCGGGAATATTTGCGCCATGGTGAAGGGCAGTGCATGGGTCTGATCGGTATAGGCGCAAAAGACGCCGTTTTCGGTCAGGTGTGATTGATATAACTGCATAGCTTCGAGAGAGTATAAATTATTGTGACCCGCTGAATACCAGCGCAAGGGGTCTATGAAGATCATGTCAAATTTTTCATTTGGGTTGGCGTAGAGATAGCGACGGCCATCGTCAACAACATATTGGATGCGCGGATCATCAAAAACGGGTTGGATGATCTCTACGTTTTCATCGAGCAAAGCGCCGAGGTCTTCCATCAACTCCACGATGATGATTTCGTCTATTCCTGGAATGGTTTGGAAGAAGCGCGCGGCGATGCCTCCACCCATGCCGATAATGAGCGCGCGTTTTGGCTGGCTTGCGCCAGCGCACAGAATGCCGCGACTCTCATACGTTCCGTCGGGCGGATAAAAGCTATTGGTCTCGCCGCCGATCCATAACCATGCAGGATTGGATGAATGATCCAATGTGATGGCGAGGACACTGTCACTGGATTCGTGTGTGATGGCTTGAGTCCCCGTTGCGGTCTCAAAGAGTTGCTTGTAGAATTGTCCCTTGCTGGGCAGGAAAATCAAAAGGGCGAGAGAGGCTAATATAACGGTGGCAGGTCGAAGGCTTGCATTCAGCGAAGTCGAAGTGGCGGGAATGAGGCGGTTTGTCCCGCTCGTTTCACTGAAAAGTGAAAACGAGACGAGCGGGATTGTCTTCCGCATGAAATATAGAATCGGAAAGGTCATCCCAAGCACGACGAGCACTTTATGAGTCCATTCAGTCCCCAACGTTGGAAGCATCCAAAAACTGATAACCAGACTCCCAAATACCGAACCGATGATGTTTGCAAGATGGATATCCCCGACTCGTCTGCCTGCGACCTCGGGGCTGTTGATGGCGATGCGATCCAAAATCGGCAAGCCGCCTCCGAGAATGAAACTGGCGGGGAAGACCACGAGAAGGATTGGGAGGAAATAGTTGAATAAACTAATCAGCGCCGCGCGCCTCGAAAAGAAAAAGTCATCGCCCGATTGGACAAACGGGGGCGCTGGTCTTTGCATGTTCCAGAAATCGTTGATGCCTGGGAAAGCGATATTGAATTGAAGGGATATCCATAAAAAGAGGAATCCCAGCGATGCGATAATGCCCGCCGCGACTTCGACCTGCCAGAATAATCTTTCGATATCCGAACTTCGGTCTGAGTGGCGGCCCCAGTAATAGCCTCCGAGCGCCAGGCCGATCAGGAACACAAATAAAAGGGAAGCAAAACCGTAGGACGTATTTTTATTGAGGATGTGCAGGATGCGGAACCATAACATCTCAAAGCCCAAGCCAATGAAGCCGACGAGAAAGGATGCAAGCAAGACGTCTTGATATTTCCAATGACCCGGCTCTTGTTTCGGCGGCTCCGACTCAGTCGAGTTTGATACTGTTTCCACGCGTACGCGGCGGCTGGATGCGATTGCCGCCAAGCCGACGATTCCATTTGCTATCACTGCAACCGTTGACGCGCCGTTGAACCCGAACTTATCTATTAACACGTATCCCGCAATCAAGCACCCGAATGCCGCGCCGAGTGTATTGATGCCATACAAAATTCCGATCACCTGCCCGGATGTTTCGACTCGGTCAATGAAGGCTTGCGTGAGTAAAGGAAGTGTCATGCCCATCAAAAAAGTTGGCAAAAGCAGAAAGGCAAAACTGAAGATGAAGACCAACCAGTAAGGACTGCCCGCAGTGGCTCGCCCAATCCAGCCAATTAAGAGGGGGCTGCATAGTCCAAAAACTCCAACGCCAATTTCAAGCAGACCATAAGTGAATAACGGCGCTTTGAGTCTTTGCGAGATCCGTCCGCCGAACAATGATCCCAGCCCCAGCCCTGCCAGGTAGGCAGAGACGATCAACGTGATTGAGGTCATGGTCACGCCAAAGTAAATTTCGAGCAGTCGCTCCCAGATGACTTCGTAGATCAGTCCCGCCGCGCCGGAGATGAGGAGCAGAATGGAAAAAAGAGTCAGCTGTGCGGAACGATTAATTTTGAGTGTAGGCGTGGAGTTCATGGAGGGATATTTTACACTACCCCACGCAGCCTCCCCCGTTTGAAGACTGCAAATGAGGGAGGGATGAAACTTCACATCACTGCACACATAAATCATCAATAAAAATCCTGCCTGACGTTGGTTGTGCGTACCATTCAAATAGGATCTGGATCCTCTGGATATTTGTCAAATCGACCTGCTGGTTGGGTTCTTGACTCGATGCGAAATATGACAGAGGGATTTCGACTCTCCTCCACGAGGTCGTGACTGGTGTCACCAACTCAATATCTCTCCAAAATCTCCAGTAGTCACTGAGAACGGGCATCATCAAATAGACATTGGGTTCTTCGCCTCCAGATTGGCCCCGGATATAAAATACTAATGAATTATATGAGGTAAGATCGATACCACTATAATCGTCTGCGCCCAGCCAGACCTCCCAGCCGGCATAATTCGCACCTTGATAACTTGCATTGGAGAAATCGAGGCGCAACCCCTGATTTGTTTTTCCGTTGCCAAGCACTGTGAAGATACGCGCTTGACCTTGATAAAATTGGGCAAACACTCTAGCATGGTTGATCAAAGGACAGTTTGTTGAAAAAACTTCGGTTTGGGTTGGCAAGGGGATCCACACGAATGCCGGTAATGTTGGTGTGAGCGTGGGCAATAGCGTAGGTGTATTGGCCAACGGTGGAGCGATTGTAGTCGGAATTATCGGTGTAGGATGTTGCGGCGTAATAGTTGGTGGTGGCGGATTCGTAATATCGACTATTGGCGTAAATGTCGATGTCGGCGGAAAAGTCGGAATTGTACTGGTTGGAACATCAGTAGCTAAGGCCTCTATCTCATTATTGACATAAATTGTCACGTTATTGATTATGGTTGTAGAAGATTCTTGAAGCTGTTCACTACTTTGCGGAGCCTGGACATTGATATTTGCGGACAGACTGTTTATGCGGTCTGCTATACTCTGCGTACCCAACCCCCTATTTTCATCCAGAATAATGATTTCGCTATAGAGATTTACATCAACGGTGTCACCGCACTTAAAGGTGGTTAGTTTGCCCATTGTTGGGCCAGTTGAAG
>CAZIYY010000217.1:0-6474 GCA_964543585.1 uncultured Anaerolinea sp.
TTACTCAGAAGGCTTCCTCTTTTCAACTACCCCAACCAAATAGCCAAAGTCGAGGGAGTCTTTTTGTTTACCTATATCCCTTTTCCCCGCGCTTACTTCCCCGGCAGTTCATCGGGCCGTTGGAACATATTGTCCGACTCGGTCACAGTACAGGTGGAGTGTTTGATGCAGTTTAAGGAGCCTGTCTTCCACTCCAATTATCCAATAATGAAATTCCACCAATAATGGGCGACACTACATGTGGAGCAAAAAGATCGGTCGCCGCTATTTGTATGACCATTCCTGCAGGTCCACTCCTCGTTCTTTTCAAGAATAACAGGGTTAAGCAACGATATTAATATTTCGGTTTTGGTTTTCCTTTCATTGGATACGGTGCTCTTGATAAACTTCTTTAGTTCAGTCACCGGCGAGGTTCCTGAAATTAATTCATCTATCTCCACGTTTTTTAACTTCTCGATAATTCCTTTCACAAAGGTTTTTATTACCACATCGCGCAGAAGACGGATGCTGATCGGATTGTATGGGTCGTCATTAGGTATCAATGTTTCAAAATTTACGCCGCCATATTCCTTCCACGGGACGAAGGGCTCCGGATGCAGGTTCATCGCAAAAGCCCTGATATAGGGGAGGAGATAAGGAATGGGGTGTTCTCCATCGCTTATGAATAATTCCCTCTTCCTCCCTGTCTCGACCCTCCTCAAAACCCTTCCTGGAGCGGCGCTGACGAAATCCATCCCTGATATTCTGGTTCCGACCACATCGGCAAAGATTTCCTCGGTCCAATCGTCGAGGATCTTCCGCACATGTTCCTTCACTCGTGCATTTTGCTCGGGCGTTTTACCGGTCAATTTTGGCGTCAACTTTTCCACGGATGCAGTGACTTCTTCAGCCAGGAAATTTGTCCCGCGGGCTGGCAGAAGGGTGGTGTCCAGGTCGGAGAAGCGAGAATTCCAGAAGATGTGATGACCCAGCTCGTGAGGAATCGCCATCCAGTCTTCCCTATATCCATCAATCAGCGGGATACCGATGAGGTATGTGCTTCCAAAGGGAAATCTTTTGGCTTTGCCGATTTTTTCAAAATACAGGACAATGTGAACGTCCATCTGGAAGGTCAGCCTCTTTTCCAGTTTCTTTTGGAGCGATTTGAGTTGTTCGTAGCCTTTTTGGAACAATGCGCTGTAGTGAGCCGCCCGATGCTGTTCCGCCGCCCGAAGAATCGGCTCCCAGTAATCCAGCAAAACGTTATCCACTGCGTTTTGCAGCCAGTCAGACGATTTGCTGGCTGACAACGCGGAGAGTTCCTTGGTGTATTCCGTGCAAAAGTCCCGGAAATCGGAAATCATGTCAAAGATTTCCCGCTCCTTGCTCTCCGGTTTATCCTTGCTTGCCAAAGCATAAATGCCCTTCCAGGTCTCCACATCCTTCAGGGTTTGGGATTCGAGCGCCATGCTAATCTCCTTTCTGATTTATGGCTTATTGCGCCTCGGGCGCCACCACGGGCGGCGGGCCTTACATGTTGGGCACTTCTTACTTTCGCCTCTAACTGTATGTCCGTTCTTGCATACCCAATACTCATCCTTATCAAGGATAATGGGCATGAGTAACGCTAGTAATAACTCAGTTTTATCAGCTTGATCTGTGCCAGATTTGACTCTCTCACCAATAAATTTCTTTAGTTCCTCAAGGGATGAACATCCCTCGATAAGTTTATCAACCTTTATTATTCCCAGCCGCTCCGAAATCTTTTTCACATAGTCTGGCATCACTGTATCACGTAGATCACTGTTGCTGATGATAGGTGTCTCTTCATCAACTGGTAATAAACCCGCTTTCACATGTTCGTCTATGTTGCCGTAATGTTCCTTCCATCTATTGACAAATCGGAAGTTTTTTCCTCTAGCGAAATGTCTGATGTAGGGAAGCAGGAATGGTATGGGATGCTCTCCATCGCTCATGAATAGCTCATCTTTTTCTGATGTCGTAGCGGCTCCAAACTTCACGACTTGCTTCGAAATTCTTTTCCATGCCGCGAAAACGAAATCGTTTTCACCCTCCTTTTTCTCGACTATGATTGTTCCGACCACATCCGCAAAGATTTCCTCCGTCCACTCCTGGAGCATAGTCCTAATTTGCTGTTTGACCGAGTCATTTTGCGTCAGTTTTTCCATTACAGCGTCGATTTCGTCGCTCAGGAAATTTGTCCCGGCAGCGGAAAACTTGGCGTTCCAGTAGACATGATGACCCAATTCATGTGGCATCGCCATCCAGTCTTGTTTCCAATCTTTCTTGTTTTCTTTTTCCCAGTCTTTTTTCTTTTTTTCTTCAATGTGTACATCACTCAGGGGAATACCAATGAGACGTGTGCTTCCAAAGGGAAATCTTTTTGCTTTCGCTGTTGTGCCTTCTTCAAAATACAAGACAATATGAAGATCGTCCATTTTGCTGAAGTTCGGTCTGGTTTTCAGATTGTCTTGGAGCGCGGCGAGTTTCTTGTAACCTTCATCGAGCAGTGAACTGTGTGGATAATCTGGTAGGTTCTGCTTCACTGCTGCAATAATCGTCTTCCAGTACTCCGACAGAGCGTTACCCACAGAGATTTCCAGTTCTGCATACGAAAGTTCGGGCCCTAAACTTTTGATTTCTGTATCGTAGTCCATACAAAAATCATGGAATGCTGAGATCATGTTAAAGATCTCTATTTTCCTGAGATCTCGCGGCTCAGCCTTATTCCCTGATTCTCTAGCCTGTTTCGCCAATTCGTTGTAACGTTTCTTCCAGTCCTGCACGTCCTGCAGGGTTTCGGCTTTGATCGACATGTTAATTTCCTTTCTATGGTCTATACTTTATTTGCATGGAGGATTCCCGCTAAATCTGAGCCACCATTCGGAGTCTGTAATGACCCAGGACTGTTCGCAGTACAATCCGCCGGGGCCCGCCATAAATTTTGAGTATTCATTGACTGCCAGCGACGATATCAGCGCGTCCAGGGCTGGCATTTGCCCATCCATTTTTAGTAATCCGCCTGATTCAGTTAGATATCCAAAATAGATCTCCCCCTGCTCTGTCGTCGCGAGGAACCAGTCGTCATCTGTCGGATCGGAAAAGTAGTGTTCCCAGGACCGGACAGGATGCACCATCTCCATCGCTGCGAGCGTTACATTTTCCTTTAAAACGAATTGCTCCCACGGCTCGCCGGAACTGATCTTCCTATACCAGATACCGTCCGCCGTGCTGAGTGCAAAGTAATCGTAGTTAACAGTGATGTCCGTGATTCTTCCTGTAAAGCCTTCGGCAGGGAAGTCTTCCCAGTTGCCTGTCGTGAGGTTGTAGCGATATATCAGGCCCAGCTCGTTTGACACATAGATTTGCTTGTCCTCAGAAGCAATGGCAATTTCCTGGAGGGCGGAGTTGCGCTGCGCGGATTGTTTCACATTTCGCCACGTCGAATCCCGGTCCTGATAATACAGACCCTGATCGGTTGCGAGATAGACACTCGAATTGACCGCGATGGAGTTTATCGTCAGGCCTGCGGGCAATGGATCGGCATCATGAGTCCATGTCGAGCCGGTATTTTTGGTCTCGCAGAATGTATGACTTCGTGGTTCATATACAACTACGTGGGATTTGTCCATTGCGTCCACCGCAACCAGCAAGTCCGATGGATCATTCCCATCCAGGCATTGGTTGGTGAAACTCGTCATCTCCGTCCAGGGCTCGAAATGATTCGTGCTGTCGATTCCAAATCTCCCAATGACGAAAAGCGCGGCTCCGATCAATAACAGTACGACCCCTCTTAGTAGGAATGCAAGAATTGCAAAGGCTGTTCTTGTAAACGCGATCCTTGTCCGTTGTGGCTTCGTCAAGTAACGGCGCAAGGACCAAAGCGCTTCCCGATTCTTCCGAGTGCTCTTCTTCGACAGCAGGGAATCTATTAGATTTTTCTGGTCTTCCGCCGAGATCAGTTCCCCCCACCTTTCCGCGGCCCTGGCGTATTCGATGGCGCTTAAGAACAGCAATTTTGCTGCGCCGGATGAAATTGGAAGATCCGCTGACCTGGCCTCAATAATTTTCAGCGCACCAGGAGCCAGTAGGAGATTCTGCCTGTTCCAGTTTCTCAGCCCCTGATCCAGTAATTCCTCCGCCTCTTTGGCATTTCGCACATCCTCGTTTATCTCGATTTCCCTTAGCAGATAATCATGGACGATTTCATATTGGATATGTTCCGCGTCATCGCCCAACCGGCGCAGGAGGCGGCGGCTCACCAGATGATTTAGGGTCGATTCGAGCATCTCGGAAGCAATGCCTTTACCCTTTAGCGCAGTCTCCAGATCAATTTTGGCGCGGATAACCCGCTTTTTCTCGGAGGTCACCAATGCTTCAAGTATTTTGTATGCGGCGGCGCGCTCTTCGTGAGGCAGGTCGTGGCGCAGAACGCTTCCGATGTAGCCGCGCAAAATTCCCTGGGCGCCGCCTTTTTGATCGTAGAGCGCGCGGGTGAAAACCGTACTTTTATCTTTGATGTCGTCATACAGGGCCGCGCACACCAATTGGATTTGGGTTGGGGCGGTCAGCTCGTTATGATCATGACCCAGATCATTCAGCAATTGTTCAAGCAAACCCTCTTCGAACGAGAGTCCGTGACGCTGGGCAGGTTTTGCGATGACTGCCGCCGCCTCCTGTTGATTAAATAAATAAAGGGATTGCGCATTCGAGAATGGATTTCGAATGTGAGGCTCGAACTTTCCCAGTTGCCCAAACGAGTCGGTGGTGATCGAAATGACCCAGCGCACGTTGAGCGTCGCGTCGTTCAGGCATTCCGCCAGGTCGAGGATGAATAACTGCCGATCCTCTTCCAGAGTGTATTTGGCGAAGAATTCCTCGAATTGATCGAGGATCACGTAAAGGATGATGTGATGACCGATGATTCCCTTGACGCGTCGCAAGAAATCCACCAGCGAGGCCCTGGCGAGTTTTGGGGTCAACCCCAAATTTCCGATGAAGCTCTTTTTGATCGCGTCGGTTGGGTTTTCAAATTGCGGGCGTATCAAAACAGCCAGGTGTTCCTCGGCCATCAGGTGTGGAACGATCCCTGCCTGTAACAGGGAAGTTTTGCCTGCGCCTGACTCTGCCTGCAGAACAGTCAATGGACCTCGCCTCATCGCTTCGCGCAGGTCGCGAATTGCCTGATCCCGTCCAAAGAAGACCTCGGCGTCTGACAGGGTATATGCCTCTAGTCCCTTGTACGGCGCGGAAGTGGTGGGCACGATCACTTGCTGTTTCAGTCTTTCCAGGTAGCCTCGAACACCCTGCGCAAGTTCTTTGAGCTCGATTTGCAGTTCTTTCTCAGCTGTCTCGGCCGGGCTGAGGGCGCGTTCGTAGATCGTTTGGATATTCTTGATGATGTCGCGCGCGGCAATATTGACCTCGCCCCCGACCTTTGAAATATCCCTGATTCGGATTTTTGGCCGTTGCGTGGGGGGCGATTTGGATTTTGCTCTATTCGTTTCTTTGGACAGTCGTTTCTCGCTCATACGATTCTTTCGACGGGAAGTTGAACCAACGCCCCATTCATTATTGGGACCCGTGGCCGTTGATTTTCGGCGTAACTACGACTTCGTCTCCTCCTTTGCCTTCGCCGCTATCTTCCTGGCAACCTCTCCTATCCCAAGCGCGGGGTTCGCCAGTGTCTTCACAACCACATCCAATACATCGGGCGCCATGCGTGCAATGTTACGGAAGCGGCGCGACAGGAATCCCTCATCCACTTTTTCGTTTTTCCGCGCCGCATCCGCGACTGTGGCTTGAATCTCTCTCACCTCAGCCTTCAAATCTTCCTTATCGGCTGTGAGTGTTTCTGTGCGGGATTCGATAGCAGAGTAGAGTTGATCGAATAATTGTTTGATCTCCGCCGTTCTTGCATCTATATCTATTGTGATATGGGTAGTTGTAACATCGTCACCAGCAACAATCACATCTCCACTTGTGCGCGTGATGTCTCGTACTATACTTTTTGCTTGCGAGTTGCCCGAGCGTTTTTTCTTTGGCATGGTCACCTCATCGGTCTGCTTGCTGCTGCGAACAATTTTTAGAGATCATCATTCTTCTCGCGCCGTAAGTGTAGTTCGGCGTCTTCTTCAAAGACATCGAGACCTTTTTATGGACAGCGTCCATCAAAAGGCTTGGCTTGAAATGTAGATGTGATTTGTGTGAGGAGAGCAGAAACTTGCTCGGAGCTGAATCCCTTATAGACGTCCCCACCCGCGATGCTAACTTCCCCGCTGACTTTGTCAATATTACCGACCCTGACACTCCTTTGGGTCATACCCACTCCTGATAAAATGGCCAAACAATAAGTAGGGCGATTATAGTACAAAATAGGACCCCTCCTCGCTTTTCCCTAAATCAAAAAAACAGAATTTGGGGAGGGCAGAGTCTTTCAGGGGTAGGTATTTCAAGTAGGCCAGGGTTCAGGGA
>CAZIYY010000218.1:0-2354 GCA_964543585.1 uncultured Anaerolinea sp.
CTGACTGCGAAGCGTGTCTATTTATCATTGGTATATAAAATGGGTACTTGACAATTGGAGTATAACGACCCGCCTCTTTCCATTCAAGATATCGAAAAATTGCTTCGGCTAATCTTGCACCATTTAATTCTCCTGGACTCCAATCCCTCCTTGAAAAACGAGATTCTAAATCTATATATTCTTTCTCAATTATGTTTACTATTTCAGCAGGAACAGAAGAAAGCGTAGACCTAAACGTTATGGAATGCCCCATCATATTTCATCCTTCAAGTTTTCAAAAACTTCGGCTAACTTAGTACTTGGAACATAATGATATTTTTCTGGTAATTTTTCGGCCACTTGAATTGCCCAGTCGATTTCTTTTTGTGGAATTTTCATTCTTCCTCCTTATTTTCTAATTCATTGACACAATTAAGTATTTGATGAGATTCAATAAAATAATCGCCGTCTTTAGTTTGGGATACGAGTCGCGCATCACTCAGCTCTCGCAATTTTGGATTTACCGTGCCTCTAGGAATACCAGTTTCGGTAGGTATATCCTTGGGAGCCGTAAGTTCGTTTTCAATTTTCCCAAGAATCTTAGCCACTTTTTTCCCAAGAAGATATGCCAACACCTTTTTACGAGCACTCAGCTTATTAAAGCCAGGTTTTAGTACAACTTTCCCGCTTTTGCTATCAACCCCAACATAATCTTGCAAAGCACGGGCAAGGCTAGCACGATCAATCTCCTCAGAATCAAGAAGTAGGTTGGACAAAGGATCATCAGTCATATTTATGTAACCTCATAATATTGAAATTTTGTAATATCATAATCAAAAGACGGATTTATGTCAAGTACTGTCACACGCGCAGGGATGAGCGGTTTGGGTGGGACCTCACCCCCAGCCCCTCTACCCTTCGGGCACACGTCCTAAAGGAGAGGGGCATTTTTCTCAATTCACTTTATTTTTTTATCGCTACGCAGGAATGATATACTAAATTAGACTCCTATCGTTACTCTTTCGCCGTATCATGAAAAGGACAAACTCACATGGTCTACATCAATCTCCGTATCAATGTGGCTGATTACGACAAGTAGCGCGTGGGCTTCGATGCCAATGAGTCCAATCGCAGGTCTGCTGGCTCTACGGGCGTCAATCAGTTTTACCGCGATGTGAATGATCCCAATAACGTCACGCTGATCCTTGAATGGGATGAAGCGGGCAACGCGCAAGCCTTCTTGAACGATCCGCGCACGAAAGAATCCATGGATGCGGCTGGCGTCACCGGGCGGCCGATGGTACTGCAGTCCAAACAAAAGCCTAACAATATCATCCTGCCTCACGGCGGGTTTTGATCTCTGCACTCAGGGATGAGCAGTTTGGGCGAGGTTTGTCCGCCCTCACCCTGCCTTCCAGCCTTACGGGCACATTCCATAATGAGCTCGAATGAAGATGGTTACGCGTCCGCCTTGCATTGTGGTACTTCAACCTTACAAGTTTGTGGTGTATCGTTTTTGAACCAATATAGTGTTACAGTGAACCTGGCTCTAATAAACAATGTGTTTATCATTTGGGGGAAACGGCGGATGTTCATAGGAACATCCTTTAGTACCCAGGCCCATTTGCTCTAAAAAGCTCGACCAGTAAAGAAGGAGAAACAGCATGAACAAGAGAGAAATTGTACAATCCCTCATGGATTCGATCCAAAAGGGTGATTTCGTCAAGGCAAAATCGCTTCTCACCGATGATTTTCAATTCAGCGGCCCGATTCCCAAACCCATCAACAGGGAAGCCTGGCTCGGAATGAGCGCCAGCTTGAAGACCGCCTTCCCAGACCTAGACTATCGTTTCAATGTCATCGGCGCGGATGATGATGTTGTAAAAACCACCTCACAATTGAGTGGGACCCACCGTGGCTCTTTTGACCTGACGAACATGAACATGGGCGTTATCCCTGCCACGAACAAAAAATTTTCCGCAAAGCTCGAAAAAACAAAGATCACCGTCAAAGAGAACAAGATTACTTCCTGGGTTGTTGAGCCAACAGAAGGCGCTGGCTTGACCGCGATCCTGGATCAACTCGGTGTCAAATCGCCGACCGTGTAGTCTGATTTGAAATTTGCTCGTGTTTGGAAAGTCTACCCCGCCTCACTCGAGGCGGGGTTTGTCTTAATCACAACGAACCTTTACTTGATTATCAGGGTTTGATTATTATAAGAAGCATCGCCACGCTTGTAACAAGATTCGATAGAAGGTCAAGATGTATAACTGGGTTGTCTTTCTGCACGTTACCATAATCTTTATTTTCCTCATCCAGCAGCCGCTGAAATCATCGTCACATTCAAATTGCGCGAGCAAAAAGAACCCGAGGGG
>CAZIYY010000218.1:2364-6460 GCA_964543585.1 uncultured Anaerolinea sp.
AGAATCTTCGCATCACCTATTCGCCGATCATCCTGACTGGCGCAGTTCCCCAACCCTCTCCCGCTGGAGAGGGGATACGCGCGCTTCGACTTGACATGCCCTCCCCAGTAGATTAAACTGAAATTGATTGGGGAGTAGTCACCTGCCCTCCTTGCATTCGGCAGGACGAGTTGTCGTCAGGACATGGCGCATCAGCCATCGGCAACCCGAAACGCATTGCGCAAGTGCACAAGCGTATGGCGAGACCATCACGAAAGGCGTGGTGGTCTCGTTTTTAATTAACTGGATCATCAAGAACGCCATCCAAATCCATACAGGAGAATATTGCATGGCTCACGATTCAACGCAGCAACAGGAATGGCACACGCTCAAGGCGGAAGAAGTCCTCAGTCATCTCAAAGTTAAGGATGACGGCTTAAGCCTGGGGGAGGCGAAGAAGCGGCTGGAGCATTACGGTCCAAACCAATTACAGGAGGCGCCGCGCCCCACCTTCCTGCAGACGTTGTGGGAACAGTTGAATAATTTCGTTGTGATCCTGTTGATCGTGGCATCTGTAATTTCTGCATTGCTCGGAGATTATGTGGAAGCCGCGGCCATCATGGCAATCGTGGTCTTGAATGCGGTATTGGGCATCGTCCAGGAGCGGCGCGCCGAGGAAGCGCTTGCCGCGCTCAAAAAACTTGCCGCGCCTGACGCGCAAGTGATGCGCGATGGACACAGGCAGTCGATTCCCGCCTATGAACTGGTGCCTGGCGATCTTGTTTTCCTCGAAGCAGGAAATTTCATCCCTGCCGATATACGCCTGTTGGAGGCGATCAACCTGCGCGTCGAGGAGGCTTCGCTCACGGGCGAATCACTCGCAGTGCAAAAGAACGCCGCCAGCGTCTTAGATAAGAACGTACCGCTTGGCGACCGCAAGAATACGGCCTTCATGGGCACGCTCGTCTCTTATGGGCGCGGGCGCGGCGTGGTCACCAGCACAGGCATGCACACCCAACTCGGTCTCATTGCCACCATGCTGCAGAACGTGGAGACCGAAGAGACTCCCCTGCAGCGCAGGCTCGATCAACTTGGCAAATCGTTGAGCGTTGTCGCGTTGTTCCTTGTTACAATCGTCTTTATCGTTGCGCTCATCAACTCCACAAACATCAATGAGCTCTTCACAGGTCCCGTCGGTTATCTGCGCGGATACGCGACCGAAATTACCGACATCTTCATCATCGCCATCAGTCTCGCCATCGCGGCGGTGCCTGAGGGACTTCCCGCCGTTGTGACAATTTCCCTGGCGCTCGGCATGCGGGAGATGATCAAACGCCACGCGCTCATCCGAAAACTGTCCTCGGTCGAGACGCTTGGATCAGCCACTGTGATTTGTTCCGATAAAACAGGCACGTTGACGCAAAACGAAATGACCGTCACGCGCATGTGGGTGGACGGTCAATTCATCAAAGTGACCGGAACGGGTTATGTGCCTAAAGGCGAATTTCAAATTGATGGAACGAGCATCGAACTGACAGATTATCCCGCCGCGCATACGGCTTTGTGGCTCGGCTTGTTAAACAACGACGCAGAGATCGAAATCACCGGCGAAAGCGAAAAAGATCGAACCTATCGAATTGTCGGCGATCCCACGGAGGGGGCGCTGGTGGTTGCGGCGGCCAAAGCGGGCGCAATCCATGTTGACATCAAAGAAGCCTACCCGCGTGAAAACGAGGTCCCGTTCGACTCGGAACGCAAGCGCATGATCACCATTCACGATGTGAGAACGCCGCGCAGTGAAGACCCCTCCCCCTTCACGGATGAAAAACTCAAGAGCTGGGATGTGATCGCCGTCAAAGGCGCGCCCGATGTTGTTTTGGAATTATGCACCGAGTATCAGGGCATGGATGATACGCCCAGAATATTGGATGAAGGGGCGCGCGGGCGCATCCTGGCCGCCAACGATGCCATGACGAAAGACGCGCTGCGCGTGCTCGGCGTCGCTTATCGTATCGTCAAAGATGTGCCTGATAATCCCGAACACATCAAAGCCGAAGAACTCGAACAGGAACTGGTCTTTGTGGGCTTGATGGGAATGATAGACCCTGCGCGTACTGAGGTGAAACCTGCCCTGGAACATGCGCGTGAGGCTGGCATTCGCACCATCATGATCACGGGGGATTATCCCAACACAGCGCGCGCGATTGCCGAGACCATCGGTATGCTTCGGCAGGGTCGGAAAGTGATGACGGGCGCGCAACTTGACGCACTCACTGATGAAGAACTCAGGAACGTTATCGAAGAGACGGCCGTCTTTGCCCGCGTATCCCCCGAACACAAGATGCGAATCGTGGACGCGCTCCAAGCCAACGATGAGATCGTCGCGATGACGGGCGACGGAGTCAACGACGCGCCCGCCATCAAACGCGCGGATATTGGCATCGCCATGGGCATCACCGGAACAGACGTCGCCAAGGAAACCGCGGACATGGTCCTCACGGATGACAACTACGCAAGCATCGTCTCCGCCGTTGAACAGGGACGCGTGATCTACTCGAACATCCGTAAATTTGTATTCTTCCTGCTTTCCTCGAACCTGGCTGAGATCATGATTATCTTCCTTGCCACGCTGGCTGGTCTCCCTGCCCCGCTCACCGCGATCCAATTGCTGTGGCTCAACCTCATCACAGACGGCGCGCCCGCCCTGGCGCTGGCGGTCGAAAAAGGCGACCCCGATATCATGCAGCAGAAGCCGCGCTTAAAATCGGAGCCAATCGTCAACCGCAGTATGACAGTCGGCCTTGTGGTGCAGACCATCGCGCAGACCAGCGCAGTGCTGACCGCGTTCGTGCTCGGTTTGCTTTGGCATCTTGAAGCGGGCGCTTTGGTTGTCGGAAACCCAATTGCCTATCTGTTGCAACATAATTGGCATGGCGTTGACGTGCAAATCGCGGAAACAATGGCTTTTGTTACTCTCTCACTATGTGAACTCTTCCGCGCATATACCGTCCGTTCAGAGCGCGCATCTCTTTTTCAGATCGGCATCTTCTCGAATCGTTATATGCAATATGCTGTCGGGCTTTCAATCGCGTTGCTCCTGCTCGTATGCAGTCTGCCATTCCTGCAACCAATCTTCAACACACACTTCCTCAGCGGGCGTGAATGGCTTGTGGTAGTCGGACTTGCAATCTTCCCTGCAATTGCAGAAGAGATCACGAAATTCATTTTGCGAAGGCGCAGACTTGCGCCTGAGCCGCCCCATCGCCAGTAACGAGCGAAGTCACGTCCACTTCCTACCAGGTGTTGTCGCCCATGTGGTAGAAGCGATGCTTTGAGTGCTTCGCAATCGAAGGGTCTCCGCCATGACTGGCGACGTCCACGTTGTAGAGGCGTATCTTTGCATTCGTGGTCGTTTGACTATTGACACCCGTCACGTCGAACTTGAGCAGGAAGTGTTTGTACGGGCTGGAATCAGACCAATCTTTTCTAGACACTCTTCATATGCGTTATTAGAGTAAGAGATTTGTGCACAAGCGATAGGAAAAATTTATGAAGTCATCCAACCAACTGGAGTAACGCTTTCGGCTATTTGCACGACAGTGTTTTGAGAAATGTTCATCAGCAAAGTTTCAGAGGCATGGCTGCCAAGTTTTGGGGGGTCTATCACTAAGTAGTCGCCCAGCGGCGACCAAATTGTTCTGGATACTGCAAAACGAAATGGACAAAGCGCTTTTGAAAAATTAGTGCAGTTGCTGGGCGCGCCTGTTTTGCCTTTCCTACTTTAACCTCCTTTTGCGTGAACTGTTACAAAAGAACTATACTGCAGGAACTTTCAAGGCTTCCGCATAACAGCGTCTCTTGATAAATCAAAACATGCAGCTCCCGGCTTTTGCAGCATTAAAGTAGAAAATTGCTCAATAGTAAGGGATGTGGAGTCCTCTAAAGACACTCCCTGTTTTGTTGGTACATTCTCTGCATTTTTACCTAGCCAAACGCTGACGCCATCATAATTATCTATTAACGGACAAATCTCAATTATTTTTTCATCGTTGATATGTTTGCTATCCTGGATTCAAGTATGAAGTGCAACCGACTGATTGAAGAATACTTCAAAAGG
>CAZIYY010000219.1:0-6423 GCA_964543585.1 uncultured Anaerolinea sp.
CGATTTCTGACGACTTTGCCTGTATCAAAGGTTGTTGCAGTTCACAGATAAGCTTTAAGACTTAAGGAGTCTGCGGCGGGCTTTCCGCAGTTGTTGAAATCGGCGGGATCGTTTTCAATGCGGTTTCTTCGGTGTTGATATACCCGTAGACTCCCGCAAGCATGGCAATCGTCAGGATTGCGGCGACGGGATAAAAGATGCGCTGGCGCTTGCGAAGGCTGGCGGCATCGGGTGTGCGATCCGCTTTGCCCGCCTTGATATCCTCCAATTCCAGGGGATGGTCGTGAAGCATTTCTTCTTCAGTTGCCTTACCCGTCCACATGGATTTGTTAAAGTGTTTGATGTTGACGCCATACATGTGCCAGATGATGATGGCAAGCACAGCCAGCACGGCTTCAGCGCCATGCGCAGCCTTCGCTGCAGGGACGAATTCACCGGGCAGGTATCTTGTAGCGGTAATCGGATTCCACATGATGAAGCCTGTGATGCCCATGATGGTATATCCCCATACGAATGCCCAGTACTCGAATTTTTCCTCGAACGTGTATCTGCCCATTTTTGGGGAGGTCTTCGCAATTCCGATATTGTAGAGCAAGGCATGTATGCCATCTTTTGCATCCTGCAAGGAGAGCATCATGGACCAGGGCGTTCGCAGGACAAAGACTTTGTATCCCATCACAAGCAGGTGATAGATGATGGCGAACATCACCAGAATGGACATGGTGTGATGGATGGTGCGGATATTTTCGACACCGCCCAGGGCCTGCGCGATGAAAACGCTTATTCCGGACGCGGGATATTTTTGCGGCAGTCCCGTCGCCGCAAGCGTGATGAAAGAGAGCATCAGACCGATATGTTCGACGCGTCGTGATAATGGAAAGCGAAGGTAGGTGCGAGGTTGACTGCTCATGAGTGTTTGACTCCTTTCGCGCGGTTTACTGTGCGCCTGTAGATATCGGTGATGATAAAGAAGACCATGCCTCCGATGATAGAGGGAATCATTATTTTGTAAAACAGGATGACATAATACACGATTGGAGAATGTTGGGGACTTGGCTCGTAATGGCTCAACCATGCGCCTGGGAAGTTGGCTGTGGCATCCGGGTGACAGCGCTGGCATTTTATCAAAAGGTTCTCGCGCAGTGCGATGCCCGTTTGTGGATTATCCACTTTTGAAATATCGTGAACCCCGTGACAGTCTGTGCAAACGGCTTTGTTTGTGGGCTGGTCGGGAAACTGCTCTGCAAAGAGTTTTACGGTTGTGCCGTGAAAATCCGCTACATAGGTGTCGAGCACTTTATTTGAAATTCCATATTTATCCATGATGGTGGGGTCAGTATGACAGTTCGCGCACAATGCGGGCGTGCTGTTACGGAAGGTTGCAGTAGTTGGGTCGCTGATCTTGTGGACCCCGTGACAATCCGTGCAGGTTGGAACGTCAAGGTTGCCTTCCTCGGTGAGGACTTTGCCATGCACGCTGGCTTTGTATTGTTCGTATTTATCACTATGACATTGCGCGCACGTCTCAGGAATATGGAGACGCGCCGCGATGGTTAGCTGACCGCTTTCCGTGCCGATGACGCGCGTCTGCGTATGTGGGTTGTGGCAATCTGAGCAAAGAGGCGCGTTCTCCTTGCCCTGGCTGATGGCTCTTTGATGGACGCTATCCTGTACAGTTGAGTATTGATCTTCATGACATTCCCTGCATGATTCGTTGTATGCCAGGGAGAAGGCGAGTACGCTTTTTTCTTTTACATTAGGATGGGGATAAACGCTGATATTTGCGTGGCAGTCTACGCAGGCGATGCCCTCTTCCGCATGAACAGAAAGACCGAATCGAATCGGGTTAATAGTGACAGGTAGAGTTTCGCTGCCTAGAGATAAAGCAATACCTTCCTGCTGATGACAGGCGAGGCAGAAATCATTTGAAGTTTTGTCTTCCTGATAGGAGATTGCGGGCTGAGACGATGACGCGGAAGCGGTGATGGCAAAGGCGAAAATTGCGATTCCAAAAAGTGGGAGCAATATCCAGGTTTGAATGGGTCGAAGTTTCGTCTCGTTTCTCATTACAAACTCCTATGCATACTGATCTGACAAACTTGATTGCGGACAGCGGCGTCCGCAATCAAGTTGTTGTCTTGCCTACGGGCGATGATACGCGCTCACATCGCCGCCCAAAGATTCAATCGAGTCGATCAGGAACTGGATCACAAACTTGGGGTTATGGACGTAATTGCCTGGGTCCTTTTGAACGTACTGGTAGTTGAACGCCGCTTTTACCAGATTCGGGGTCCATGCGGCGTACGCCTTGCCATCTGCACCGAAGAAGTATGGATAGGCGATTGAATCATACTTAATCGCGCCGCCGTGGGCTGCTCCATATGTTTGTATCTCAGCATAGAGAGCTTCTGCCAGAGTATCAACTTCACCCTTGATGCCCTCGGTCACATCACTATCTCCATCATAATCTACATCGGATTTGCGAATGGTGGTTGGATCGGTTGTATCATGGCATGTTTCACACGCTTCGACCTTGGGTTCAAGGGCATGAACATCATGGCAGTCCTTGCATTTGTTCATCTTACCATCTGGGCTGGCATGCAGATTCTGACCCACATACTCCTTGCCTTCGAACATGTAGGCGCCTTGAGCGTCTGCGCCGAAGATGGTTGCGCCTGCGGCAAAGTAGTGGATGTTCTTGAAGCGGATCTTCGCGTCGACTGTATCTGCCTCTTTGCCTCTCAAGGCATTATTCATACTGGTGGTGGATTCGCGGCCCTGATGACAGGAAATACAGAGATTCGAATCGTCTGGGAGGAAATTGCCATCGGCATCCTGACCGCCGAAACTTACAGTCTTGCCACTTGGGAAGATCACCGAATTGACTACATAGCGCTCTCCACCACCGCGATTTAGGTGGCAGGTGGTGCACATGAAGCCATTGCCGGCGGGCATGGGGCCAAGACCTACAATGGCGGTCGTTCCATTGGATGTTACGACTGTTGTTCCGCCAGTGGAGAGATAGACCGGTAGACCCGTAGCAGTATGGCATTTCACACATCCAGCCGGAACGATGCCGTTGCCCGCATCCTCGGCGTCCCAATGACGGAACGGTTCTGTGTTGCCGGCAAAATGAGTTGCATCCGTCCGAGCCAGTTTACTTGTATCGCCGCCTAGGTCTGCAATAGAGTCAAAGAGCAATTGGACGATGTACTTGTTCCCGTGCGCGAAGGCGCCTGGATCCTTTTGAGAGACCTGATAGTTGTAGGCAGCCTTGAGCAGACGAGCCGTCCATGTACTATAACCGACCGCGCCATTCGGACCTTGATCGGCCGCGCCATCACCATCCGCGTCTGTGAACCAGTAGGGATACGCGGCGGGATCATATACCACACCGGTGCCAGCCTTATCCGCAGTATACTTTTGGATTTCGGCATACAGAACTTCCTGCAGTCCCTGAATCTCGTAATACATGCCTTCTTCCACGTTGCCGTCTCCATCGTAATCTGGAGCCGAACTCACCATGCGAATGGATTTCAGATCGTCAATGGTGGCGACATTTTCGTGACAAGCCGCGCACTCGTCAACCTTTACTTTCAAGGTATGCGGGTTGTGACAACCAATACAGGAGTCGTAACCCTGAACGTGAGTATTCTTTGAATCGTAGGCAAGCCCCTCATATTCATAGCCGCCGTGTGTCTTTCCTCCATAGAGTGTGGCGGCCGCGGCATAGTAATGAACGTTGCGGAAGCCAAAGTTCACATCTTTGCCTTGGTCATCCTTGATCGGCGCAACGACTGCGTCCATATCGGTCACTGCAAATTTTTCGATCTGGGCATCCACGCTGACCTTTGATTCGCGACCCTGATGACATTCCATACAACGCACATCATCACCAGCCGTGATTTCCACACCGGATGGGAACATGACTGTTGTCTTGGAGAAGGTGACAGCATTATGGCAAGCCACGCATTGGATGCCTTGCGATTCTTTCGCCGGGACGGCGGCATCCACTTTACTGGCTTCGCTTCCATCCGCGCCGAGGAAGTCCCGATAACCAGCGCTGGTGTGACACTTGGCGCAAGTGGTGGGAACCTCCGCGGGATCCTCTGCATCCCAGTGACGGAAGGGCTCATCAGACACTTTGGCATGGGCAGAACTCTGCCAGTCCGCGAGATTCGGCGTATCCGGAATGATGACAACTGGAGTTTCAGTTGCTTCAACAGTGGCTGTGGGGGCTTGGGTCGGGCTTCCACAAGCGATCAAGATCACCGCAAATATGATCGTCATGCCGAGTAAAACCAAAACTTTTTTCAAATTCATTGTGGCATTCTCCTTTCAGTTTGTTATAGGATTATTGCCTTATCCATTGTCACTTTGGAACAAAATTCAAGCATTTGGAGCGCCTGCATCTGAATTCTATATTAGCGCCAGATTAAGAGTAAGTTGATTTATGTCATATTTCACTGTGACAAATGTCACTAATAGGAATAGCGGATTTTTGTTGTCACGGATAACTTGCAAACACCTCTGTGTGTCCCTGCGCATCAAAGGCGATCACATCGAACGGTTCCGGCGCAACGCCCTCGACTTCCATACCCGGAGAACCGATTGGCATTCCCGCGACAGCCAGCCCAATAATATTGGGCCGCTCCTTCAATAGGCGATTGATTTCTTCCGCTGGCACATGACCTTCAATAACGTAGCCATCCACGATGGCAGTGTGACATGATTGGAGTTCGGGTGGAACCAGGTAACGGACTTTAATTTGAGCCATATCCTGAACGTCTTCGACGACGACATTAAAGCCATTCTGTTCCATATACTGAACCCAATCGCCACAACAGCCTCAGGTAGGGGATTTGTACACAGTGACGTTGGTTAACTGTGTAGAGTCTGTGGACTCGCCGTTAGGAGCCGCACAGGCGCCCAACAAAACAACTGCCAGCATGGCTAAAGCAAATATTCGAAGCATCCTATCTCCTTTCTGGAACATTAAGCAACCGCTTACATTTATTACGCATCAACTTGTACGCTTCCTCCTTGCGTTGTTCGACACAGGAAGTTGAACTCATTCAATTCCTATTGGAATGCCACATCGAGAATCATCATGAGCACAAACCCCAGCATCGCGCCCGAAGTGGCAATATCGGTGTTTTTTTCAAGCTGCGATTCGGGGATCAACTCTTCAACCACCACGAAGATCATCGCGCCCGCGGCAAATGCAAGCGCATACGGCAGAATCGGCCTGACCAACAAAACTGCAGCCGCCCCAATCACGCCCGCAATGGGTTCTATCAACGCAGAAGATTGCCCATACCAAAAACTTTTCAAACGAGACATGCCCTCGGAACGTAAAGGAACAGATACAGCCAGACCCTCGGGAAAATTTTGAATCCCGATTCCGATTGCAAGCGCAACCGCGCCAGCCAGGGTTGCAGACGACAAATTTGCTGCGACAGCGCCAAAGGCAACGCCCACTGCCAAGCCTTCTGGAAAATTATGGAGGGTGATCGCCAGAACAAGCAAAACACTTCTCTTCCATCTGGTTTGAACGCCTTCCGCCTCACTTGTTGGGAATCCCAGATGGAGATGAGGAAGAAACAAATCAATCGTCCGAATGAACGCGCCGCCCGATAAGAAGCCAATCGCCGCGGGAAGCCAGGCTGGCGCATCGTTTGTTTCCTGGGTCATTTGAATTGCAGGAGCCAACAGGGACCAGTAACTTGCCGCAATCATCACACCCGCGGCAAAGCCCAACATTCCATCCAGCAACTTTCGGTTGATTTGTTTAAAAAAGAAAACCGTTGCGGCTCCCAACGCAGTCACGAACCAGGTGAAACACGTAGCCAGAAGGGCTTGCCATACAGGGCTAAGATCCACAAATTGGTCAGCCAAAAATTTTATCATTCCAGCGTATTGGATTGCGAAGGATTGGCAGGCATATAGCCAGGCAATCTTTCAGCGAACTCCTTCCTGTGTGGATGCTTGCAGAAACGACCATACCCAAAAGGCAGTGCATAACCACAAACGAGATACTGCTTTTCCGTCAGGCAATCAATAAATCAATTGCACCCGTTCTCTGTGTCTGGCACTTGTTCGTGTCGAAAGTAATTTTTTCTTGCGTACCGCTCATGGTTCTCCTTCCAGTAGTCGTCGAGTCGATGTGAAAAAGGCGGAATTGAACGATCTGAGCCAAAGTCTTAATAAATGCCGCCAAATTTTTCTGCACCGCGCAGATCATTGCGACCCCACCGATGAGGGTAAAGACAACCCGCGCGAGGAAGATGACCTACCGAAGGAACAAACGGGCTCGTCTGCTCTGAATGTAGTCAACAAATGGTTTAAGAAATTAGCGGGAGAAAAGGACTAGTACCTCAACAAGTTAAAGATGTAGGGTAGTGCTCTTTAAAAACTTTGCGA
>CAZIYY010000220.1:0-6162 GCA_964543585.1 uncultured Anaerolinea sp.
GTTTGAGCGACTAAACAGGGTTTTTCAAGGAAACCTTCGGGACGTTTTGCGTAAGGTGAGTTAAAGAAGCATTTCAAGATTTCCAATTCCCTATTCCCCTTTCTATTGTTGGATTTCGCAAACAAACCATCCAGTAGGGTACGCCTGCCTATCGCACGCCCTCAATGACGTTGCCGGCTTGTTGTCAAGTCATAGGTCATCTGTCCCGACAAAATAGGGATACTAGCCCCATGACGGCAAGGCGGCAAAGGGAGATAATGAATAAAAAGGAGTACACCTATGAACACCCAATTTGTCCGAGAATGGATGACCTCCAATCCGATTACCATCACCCCGCAAACGACACTTCCTGAGACCCATAGACTCATGCGTGAACACAAAATCCGCCGCCTGCCAGTGATCAACAAGGGCAAACTCGTTGGCATCGTTACGCTGGGTGACATCCGGGAAGCGCAACCGTCCGATGCCACCACTTTGAGCATATACGAGTTGAACTACCTGATGGACCAGGTGACCGCTAAGGAGTTCATGACCCAAGATCCTGTCACGGTTTCACCCGACGCCACCATCGGAGAAGCCGCCCGCCTCATGGTGGAACACAAGATCGGCGGACTGCCTGTAATGGAGGACGGCGAACTGGTCGGCATTATCACCGAAACCGACCTCTGCCGCTTGCTGATGTTACAACCGGAAATTGCCGCGTAAAAAGACTTACTTGTGAAGTAAGTCTTTTCAAGATGTAGAAAGGAGAAATAACATGAAAAACAAATGGATGTGGGCTCTTGGAATTGCACTGGCGGCCATCCTCTTATTTGTCTCGCCATTCGTCTGGGGACTATTCCTCCCTAATGGCGGATACGGGATGATGGGATATGGCTATGGCTGGCACATGCCCATGATGTATGGTGGAGGCATGATGGGCTTTGGCATGATGCTCTTCATGTGGCTTATCTCGCTCGCCTCGCTGGTTCTGATTGGTTTCGGAATCGCCTGGCTGGTCAAAACATTAACTGCTCAAAAGTAATGCTGCAACCGGAAGTTGCCGCGTGAAAATCAAGGACTGAATCGGAGGATGCTTATGAACCAAACATAGGATACTGCGCTTTTTGGCTGGCCAATCAAAAGTTCTTTCTTAGTTCAAAAATCAGACCAAAGGACAAAAAAATGAAAAAATATGTTGTCAATTCGGTTCTTGCTTTAGCACTGTCGTTGGTTTTGACAGCTTGCGGTTCCAACAAAACCACTCTCAACGTTACGGCGACCGACAAAGGCTATGATTCAACTACCTACACCGTCCCTGCTGGCGCAGAAGTCACTTTGAATATGACCAATACAGGCGTGCTCGAGCATGAATTCGCCATTCTGAAATTGGGCGAGCACGTTATACCGCCTTTCGGCGACAAGGATGAAGATAAAATACTCTGGGAACTTGACGCTGTCCAAGCCGGTACGACCAAGTCAGATACCTTCACGGCACCGACCGAACCTGGCGAATACGATGTTATTTGCGGAGTTCCAGGCCATATCGAACTCGGCATGGCAGCAACGCTTATTGTAAAGTAACTGGCCGCAGAATCATTATCCCGCTCCGAGAGGCGCGGGTTTATTGACATAATCTCTAATCTCTTAAAAGAGGCAGGTTGACATGCAAATCACACGTCAGGCAGATTATGCGGTGCGCGCGATTTTATATCTTGCGCGGGCTGGGAAGGACGAACGCGTCGCCACCAGCCACGTCGCCAGGCAACAGAATATCCCGTCTTCGTTTCTGGCAAAGATCGTTTCGCAGCTTTCGATAGCAGGCTTGCTTCACACTGCGCGCGGCGCGCGCGGCGGTGTGACGCTGGCGCGTGAACCCAAAAACATCACACTGCTCGAAGTGATCGAAGCAATTGATGGACCCATCAATCTCAATGTATGCGTTGGACGGGAGGGCGTTTGTTCCTTTGAAGATCATTGCCCGATACAGCCTGTATGGTGCGACGCGCAGAATGAATTAGTGACGAAACTGAAGAACACCACCTTCGCGCAATTGGCCGCCTAGTATTGTAAGGGAGACGCTGAAATGAACATCGCAATGTGGCGAAAAGCCCTGAAAGTGATCCCAAATGTTTCGAGGGAGGAGTGGGATTCATTGGATCTGATTTCGAAGTGGCTGATCTCGACCCGCGCGGCTGTGCTGATCATGACCTTTATCTCAGCGGCTCTCGCGGGACTTTTTGCCTGGCGCGACAACTCGTTTAGTTTCCTTCCCTGGCTGGCGCTGACCTTTGGCTTGATCATGGCACATGCCAGTAACAATCTGTTCAACGATTACACGGATTACGCACGCGGCGTAGACCAGAAAAACTATTATCGGGCGATGTACGGTCTGCAGCCCCTTGTGGCTGGATTGATGACAAAGCGTCAACACCTTGCTTACTTTGCAGTAAGCGGGGTGTTGGCGCTGGGAAGCGGGTTATATCTGGTCTGGCACAACGGTTCGGATATCATTATTTGGGCATTGCTCGGCACAGGCATATTCTTTCTCCTGTTCTACACCTGGCCCCTGAAATATATTGCCCTCGGTGAACTGGCTGTCTTGCTTGTTTGGGGACCGCTCATGATCGGCGGCGGGTATTACGTCATTGTCCATCGCTGGGACTGGAACGTGGTGTGGGCAGGCGTCGTTTACGCGCTTGGCGTGACGACGGTCATATTTGGAAAACATATTGACAAGCTTCAATCGGATCGAGAGAAGAAAATCCATACTTTACCAGTCTTGATTGGCGAGAAGACAGCCCGCCGCATCGTAATCGGAATGATGATCCTGCCGTATTTCTTACTGACCTATCTGGTGGTCATTAAATATTTCACTCCGCTGATATTGATCGTTCTATTAGCCATCCCGCGCCTCCGACAGGTTTTGCCAGCCTTCCTCAAACCAAAACCGATTGAACGCCCTGCAAACTTCCCTGAAGGACAAGGCGGGTGGCCCCTATACTTCGCGCCGCTCACATTCTGGTACAACCGCTCATTCGGCACATACTTTGTGTTGGGCTTGGTTGCAGATGTACTCAGTCGAATCTTTCTGCCGTTACTCCCGCGCTGATTATTTCGAGAACCAATGCGCGGATTGGACGCCCCGACTACCAAAGGAGAAATTTATGAACACGCAAGTTGGTTTGTGGATAGACCATAGAAAGGCTGTAATCGTTTTTCTAACTGGCAAAGATGAAGGAGTAGAGATTATCGAATCGAGGGTTGAAAAACATATTCACCCCTCTGGCGGCTCACGATCAAAAACCCCGTACAGTCCACAAGAAGTAAAGGCAGAGGACATCCGTGAAAGAAAATATGAAAATTATCTTGGTAGATACTACGACGAGTTGATCTCACACATTCGCGGCGCGGAATCCATTCTCATATTTGGGCCCGACGCGGCAAAGGATGAACTTCAAAAACATATAATGGGCAAAGAAATACGCAGCCGTATCGTTCATCTTGAGACAAACGACAAAATGACGGAGCGTCAGATTGCCGCAAAGGCCCGTCAGTACTTTACCAACGTTGCTAAAACCCCAAGGAACATACAGCACGCGACCAAGACCAAGGATGTGAAAATATGAAGAATCACTTCTGGCAGGGCTTTTGGCGGCTTGCCGATCCGAAGATTTCGCTGGCTTCGTTTGTCTCCATGTTTTTGGGAGCGTGTATCGCGGCTGCGAGCGGCCCTATTCATTTTGGTTGGTTGGCTTTGACAGTCCTTGGCATCTTTGCCATTGAGGTGGCGAAAAACGCCTCAGGCGATATATTCGATTTCGATAGCGGTGACGATCAGGCAATCAAGGCAGAAGACCGCACGCCTTTCTCAGGCGGAAAGCGCGTTCTGTTGGATGGCTTTCTCACACGAGGTCAAACCATTGGCATTGCGGTTGTGTCCTATTTCGTTGGCATTTTCGCAGGCATTGCTATCGTGATCTGGCGCGAGCCTTCTGTTTTGTGGTGGGGCATCTTGGGAGTTGGCATGGCTTTTTTCTATCATGCGCCGCCATTCAAACTTTCCTATCGCGGTCTGGGCGAACTGGCTGTGGCAATTTCCTACGGTCCCCTGATTTGCGCAGGAACTTATCTCGTACAGCGCGGCGCAATATCGATGGAAGTCATCGTCATCTCGATATTGCTTGGCTTGCTGATCGGCTCTTTTCTTTTGATCAATGAATTCCCCGATTATCACGCTGACCTGAGCGCTGATAAAAACACGTTGGTCGTCAGGCTCGGTCGAAGAAATGCAAGTCGGTTGTTCGCGGGACTTGTGGCTTTGGCCTTCGCGATTCTACTCGCCCTCCCATTTCTCGGATTCCCTTTCACAACCTGGCTGGGATTCGCAGCTGTGCCCCTGGCATACTCTGCAACCAGACTCTTGTTGAAAAATCCTGAAATAACCAGCCGAATCATTCCCGCGCAAGGCAATACGCTGTTTGCTTTCGTGGTATTCGCATTTGGCGCTGGGGTTGGATTGATACTGGGTTGAATGCTTTGGAAGATAATGATCAATATAGAAACAGCATGATCAAAAATATTTTCAACGGTGTGTCGGGATATATCTCCTACAGAGGCGGCGCAGGTCATCTGGCTTTTGTGATGCACCGCGTCTCAGGCCTCGGCACGCTTGTCTTCCTCAGTATGCACATTGCGCTCGAATCAACCGCGCACTTTGCTCCTCATCTCTACGACAAACTCAACGCAGGCTTACGAAACCCCTTCGCGCTCGCGGCGGAAATTCTTTTAGCGTTCTTCGTCATCTTTCACGGAGTCAACGGATATCGGATCGCGTACTTCGATCTCTTTCATGTGAATCTCTGGTCACTTCCTACGGGACCTCAATCCGCCCGTGCTATCTGGATGATTGCTTTCACCCTTTGGCTTCCCGCGCTCATCATCATGATCTTGCATGGCTTGCATCTAATCTAACAGAGAAGACATGTTTACAACAAAACGCCGCGTTACCATCAAACCCCATTTCGAGATGACCGCATGGAAATATATGCGCCTGAGCGCTATCCTCCTCGTACCCCTCGTTTGGATTCACGCCATTCTAAACACACTCATCACTGGCGCGGAGAACATCAATCTTGATTACGTTGCCGTGCGCTGGGCGGAGGTCGGCTGGCGCATATACGATATCTTATTGTTAGCCTTTGCATTTTCTCACGGCGTGAATGGACTGCGGCAAATTCTATTCGACTTCGCAGAAAGTTCCGCCACACGTAGAGTATTGAATGTGCTCTTGCTCTTTTTCTGGCTTGCGCTTGCTATCGTAGGCGCAACCGCAATCATCGGTGGCGTCAGGCGATAATCAAAATTCATCAATCAACAAAGAGGCAAACACTATGAGCAACGCAATTGAAACCTGGGCAAGAGATAATGTCAGCGCCGAGTTACATTTCCAAATTCCCGTCTACCTTGAGGAGACCTACTGGTGGGCATACGTCCGTCCTTATGCGGTAGCGTTCTGGGACAGGCAATGGCTGGTCAACCTTATATTGTTTGGCAACCTTGCGCGGTTGCGCGACGCGGCAGTGGATGAACTCGGAGCCAGTATTGACAGCCGCACCCTGCAAATTTCTTGTGTATACGGAGATTTTTCAGTGAAACTGGCAGAGCGCGTTACGCAAGGCGGCTCGCTCGATATCGTGGACGTGCTCCCCATTCAACTCGACAATGTTCGCCGCAAACTCCCCGCGTCCGCCCCAGTGCGGACCTTACAGCGCGATTCGACAAAACTAAAGTTTGCGGACGCCAGTTACGATCAGGTGGTGATATTTTTTCTTCTGCACGAGGTGCCTGCACCCGTCAAAGAAAAAACATTAAGCGAGGCGCTACGCGTCCTCAAGCCAGGCGGCAAGCTCATAATTGTGGATTACCACCAACCGTCAATTTTTCATCCCCTGCGCTATTTGCTCCCGCCGATGCTTAGGCTTCTCGAACCATTTGCGCTCGATATTTGGAATCAGAGCATTGAAGAGTGTTTGCCCAAAGACTTTTTGCCAGCCACAATTACAATGGAAACCTCGTTCGGAGGTTTATATCAAAAGGTTGTTATTAGAAAATAGTGTTTTTTTTAGACCTGGATTCAAGTATGAAGTGCAACCGACTGATTGAAGAATACTTCAAAAGGCG
>CAZIYY010000221.1:0-6134 GCA_964543585.1 uncultured Anaerolinea sp.
TAAAGAGCAATTAGTGATACAACTGTCAGAGCAACAACATAAAAGTGACTGTCACTTAAATAGTACACCCAGCATTTCCCATTCCTCAATATTCAAAGTCTCCGCGCGGCGTTGGGGATCAATGTTCGCGCGGGTAAGCAAGTCTGCCGCGTTGGTGGGGGAGATATGCAAGCCCGATGAAAGTGAGTTCCGCAAAGTCTTTCGTTTTTGACCGAAGCCAGCTTTGATAAGTTGAAAGAACGTGTCAAGCAGTTCAGGCTTGATTTGCGGGGATGGATATATATCCACACATAACACCGCCGAATCAACCTTTGGCGCGGGAAAGAACGCATCCGCAGGAATACGCGCCGTAATGCGCGGTTTGCCATAAACCTGAACGCTTAATGCCAGCAGGCTCATATCACCCGGCCTGGCGCAAATTCGTTGCGCGACTTCTTTTTGAATTGTCAACACAATGCGGCGCGGTTTTATTTTGCTCTCGAGTAAGTGCCGAATGACTGCAGATGTTATGTAATAGGGGATATTTGCCGCAACGATATAATCAGGTTCATTGACTAATTCGCCTGGCGAAAGTTTCAAGATGTCTCCATGAACTAAACGGACGTTCTGATAGGGGGCAAGAATCGCTCTCAATGGCGGGAGCAAGTTCGGGTCCAGTTCGACTGCGACGACCTCTTTGGCAGAGGCAGCCAGGTAGCGCGTCAAACTCCCAAGCCCGGGACCAATCTCCAAAATGGTATCCGTTGAATTAATCTGCGCGGCGGAGATGATCTCCTCAAGAGCCAATGGGTCTTGCAGAAAGTTTTGCCCAAGACCTTTATGCGGGCGCAAGCCGTGTCGTTTGAGCAGCGCCGCCGCGTTCAGTGGAGGAATCTCGTTCATGGGCAGAATGGTATCGCTTCCTTGCTGTCTTCGGGCGTGCCTGATATGGGGGGCCAGGTGCCATCGTTGAATTGACGGACATACTCGCGCAGGATCTCGAAATCCACATCCCAAATGAAAACCCTTTTCTTGAAGACCGGATCGTACTCGCGTGATTGCTTGAAATGCTCCTCGGGAAAACTCGCAAAAATAATATTGCCCGGTTGTATCTGCGCGCCGATGCACGCCAGTTGACCGAGCTGCTGGGGGCTGAGGTCGGTCTGAACCGCGCCTTGAAAGGATTGGATTAGGTCAGGGATTTTGGTGATCACATCCGCGCTAGTCAATTTATCGCGCAAGGCGCACAGAACGCGGTTCTGGTTATCGGCGCGCGCAAAGCCGCCTTCGATGCGGATGCGCGCAAGCATGAGCGCGCGGTCTCCGTCCAGGTGAAGCGTGCCAGCGCGGAAGAGCAGTCGTTTATTTGTATCTTCGGCGGTGCGGCCATCCACTGCGTCGGGCAGCGTGATATCAATTCCCCCGACAGCGTTGACGATTTTTACGAAGGTCCTCATGTTTGCGGCGGCGTAATGATCAATTTGCACGCCGAAATTGAGCGCCATTGTGCGCGCAAGCAAGCCCGGACCCTGCGCCGGGTCATCGGTGTATCCAAAGCCGCGATTGCCGTAAAGATATGCCTGGTTGAGTTTTTCGTGATCCTGGCCGTTGAGATTGTCTGCAACATCGGGAATCTCCACCCACAGGTCACGCGGGAATTCAAGGACCGTCACTTTGGGATTCACAAAATCCACGCGCACGATTCGGATCATATCTGCAAGCCCATAGGTGTAACTGTTTGCGCGCGCATCGCTTCCCACAACCAGGACGTTCATCAAAGGCGGCGCACCGCATAAGCCTATTGCGGGAGCCGTGCTTGTAAGGGTGGGAGATGATTCGATAACGGAAACAGGATTGGACGCAGGCTGGGGTGTAACAGTCTCATTGGGATTCGGAGTCCACGTGGCGGGCATTTGTAATTGACTTACAGTCGGGATTTGTAGGGCGGGTCCAAGCGGCTGTTGCCATTTGCCTCCCCATAGCCAGATGACCAAGCCGATCAAGGAGCAGGCAAGGACGGAGAGAAAAGAGAGCGCAGCTTTTTGGAATTTTGTCATGGTTCGTCTCGTCGTCAATCAATGAAGTTGCCTGCGCGCAGGATCCTTACATGGTTCGAACTTCCAGCGGGCTAGTTCAGCCCGGGCAAATATTTTTCGCGCAGGCTTGCCATGTGATGATCCACGTGCCCGACCAGCATGTAGATCAACGCCCGCGCACTGATCGTCGCTCCGCTGGCTGCGCCGCGCCGAAGTGTGGACTCTTCGCTCATGTCGTTGATCGCCAGAATATTTGCGCGGCGCAGGTATTCAAATTCTTGAATCAAATCATTGAGCGCGCACTTGTCAAACCCTGCCTCGCGGACATAATCATCTTGCTCGAAGCCGGGCAGGGGAGTGGCGTCGTTTCGCGATACGCGCAGGAGTCGATATGCGAAGACGCGTTCGACATCGTTGAGATGTCCCATTACTTCCTTGATGAACCATTCCTTTGGCGCGTCTCGAAAGAGGGCTTGTTCATCTGAGAGTTTGCCAAGCGCGGATTTGATTTCATCTATTTGTTTGGGGAGCGCGGCAAGCACATCGTCTCTTACTTGCGCACGCTGGACATAACCCGCGTAGAATTCCGCGTATTCGTCAGATGTTGGGGAGATAAGTTTGTTCATGGAGGTGTCCTTTAACGGGATTATAGCGCATTGCCTGTATAATTTATCAGATGAAGGAAATCGTTGCCAAAGTTATTTCTGATCCGCGCTATCTGAAAAATATCGAACATGGGAAACCGCGCTCAGGACACCCGGAGGGGAAAGTCAAATATCACATTGCTGAGTTGGAAGAAAATTTGAAGAACCTTGCCCCGCGAATTTCTGAAGAGCAATATTGGAAATTGAAATTCATCATCCATGTTCACGATACCTTCAAGGCTGAGGCAGTTCCCGACTCTCCGATTGCCGATCCGAACGGTCACGCCTCGCTGGCAAGAAAATTTGCTTCTGAATTTACGAATGACGCTAACCTGCTCAACATGATCCAACTCCACGACGTGAACTTTGCTCTATGGAAGCAATTTGCAGATACGGGCTCTTACGACTTGGAGCGGTTCTCCGCATTGTTAGAGACTATAATTGACTGGGATCTATTCCTGATGTTCATCATCATTGACGGGAACACAAAGGGAAAAGATCCGCATAAAACCAGATGGTTTATCAATGAAGTGAGAAAACACAAAAAGACGATGGTTGATGAAACGTGGATAAATTAGTTGTCCTTGACGCAATCCTTCATCACGAAGATAATCGAACCAGTTATGCCCACCACAGTAGACGACGCAGAAATCCACCGAATCGTGCAACAGGTAGTCCAACAGGCTCTGGGGACCGTTGAGCGCGGGCAAATATCGGCGTCGTCTTCTTCCGCGCGAAAGATCGTTGCCATCGGCGCGGATCATGGCGGCTTTGAGTTGAAAGAGACTCTGAAGTCTGAGTTGAACGCGCTGGGCTTTGAAGTCATGGATATGGGGACGGTCAGCAAAGAGGCGGTGGATTATCCCGATTTTGCTCATGCGGTCGCGCAGTCCGTGAGTTTGGACAAAGCCTGGCGCGGGATCATGATTGACGGCGCGGGGATCGGAAGTTGCATCGTCGCGAACAAAGTCCCTGGCGTGCGCGCGGGGATGGCATACGACGTTTCGTCCGCCATCAACAGCCGCGAGCATAACGATACAAACGTGTTGACGCTCGGCGCGGGCTTAATCGGCGTTAGCCTCGCGAAGCAGATTGTCAAGACCTGGCTCACGACCGAGTTCGGCGGAGACCGTCACACGAAGCGCGTGGATAAGATCAAGGCTGTGGAGAGGAAGTATTTGAAATAAGGAAATACCCCGCTGGTTGAGTAGCCGCGAACGGAGTGAGCGGCGTATCGAAACCAGCATGTAATATAGAAAGAGAAATTTATTTGAAAATGTGGTGGTTTCGATACGTTCCTCGCTGTCGCTTGGAACTACTCAACCACCGATGTAATGATGGAACAAAGAGACTCAATGAAACCCGACTCAAAATTAGTTGAACAACTGGTAGAGATCATTACCCACGAAGTGCTTGCCGCGATGATGGAGGAGGAGAATCGCGCCTCACAAGCGGATGGATATCACTGCAAATTCGATTGTGCTAATCAATTGTGCGTGAAGTTGTGCATGGACAGAACAGGCAACGTTGTCAGCGCGGGGGCGGAGCGGCTATCGTCCACGTTGGGGGTGATCCCTGGTGATTTGAGTCTGGCAAATATGATCGATCATACGTTGCTTAAGCCTGATGCCACACAACAGGAGATCGCGCAACTGTGTTTTGAAGCGCGCAAATATGATTTCGCCTCGGTGTGTGTGAACCCGACTTGGGTGAGCCTCTGCGCGCAGTTGTTGCAAGGATCGCGGGTGAAAGTCTGCACGGTGATTGGGTTTCCGCTTGGCGCGACTTCATCGGATGTCAAAGCGTTTGAAACGAAAACAGCTATTGATCACGGCGCAACTGAGATTGATATGGTGATCAACATCGGCGCGTTGAAGGCGCGCGATCTGGATTTGGTTGCGAAGGATATTCGCGGCGTGGTCAACGCGGCGCACAGTCGCGGTCATATCGTAAAGGTGATTCTCGAAACAGCCTTATTAACCGACGAAGAAAAAACCATCGCAAGTTTAATATCAAAGGAGGCGGGCGCGGATTTTGTCAAAACATCCACAGGCTTTGCGGGCGGAGGCGCAACGGTTCACGATGTCGCGCTGATGCGTAAGGCAGTCGGTCCGCAGATGGGTGTGAAAGCCTCAGGCGGAGTCCGCACGTATGAGGACGCTGAGAACATGATCAAAGCGGGAGCAACGCGTATTGGTGCGAGCGCGGGGGTGAAGATCATTCAAGGTCCGAGCAAACAGGAATCGGCGAAGAGCGAAGCGGGCTCGTCATCCGCAAAAAGTTATTAAACTTAGCTACAGAGAACACAGAGTTCATTGAGTGTTTTCCTCTCTTTTTCTCAGTGATCTCTGTGGCGAAAAAAATTAGGAGCGTGAGATGTTAATCGCAAAAGTCATTGGCACAACAGTATCCACGATCAAGGACGAAAAATTACACGGGCGCAAATTGTTGGTTTTGCGTCAGACCGATGAGCATGGCGTCACGTCGGGCAAGCCGTATGTCGCAGTGGACACGGTGGACGCGGGCGTCGGTGATCTGGTATTGACTGCGGCTGGTTCGTCCGCGCGGCAAACAACACTGACAAAAGACTCGCCTGTTGATGCGGTGATCATGTCTGTTATCGATTCGCTTGAGGTGGATGGAAAGGTTGTGTTCCGCAAATCATGAAAAAATTTTATACCGAAAAAGATATCGAGGAACTTTTCAACGGCGGGACGAAATCATTGCGCGTGGACGATGACGTTGCATTGACTGATCTCGCGTATGAAAAAGCCAAACGATTGGGATTGCAGTTGGCGTTCGAGGGCGTCGACAATCCTCCCACTGCGCCCATACGACCTTATCTTTCGGATGTGAAGCCGCGTCACACTTCGCGTCAGCCAAAGCCTGATCCTGTTTCGCAATCATCTTCATCCACTCAAACAGACGTGGCGGGGCGGATCCGTTCCGCAGTGGTCGCGCGTTTAGGAAATCAAGTCGATGCGAAACTTCTGGATGTGATCATTCAGCGCGTGTTGAAAAGCACGGGAGTGAAATAATGTTATTCGGGCGCGTGCATGGCAATGCAGTTTGCACAATCAAATATCCTGGCACGGAGGGATTGAAATTTCTCGTTGTCCAGCCTTTGAACAAAAAAATGGAACCAATCGGCGTCCTGCAAGTCGCGGCGGATGTGGTACAGGCTGGTCCCGGTGATCTGTGCGTGATGGTGCGCGCCCGCGAAGCCGCCCTTGCCATGCCGAATGAAAAGTTCGTGCCGATTGATTTAGCGTTGGTTGGCATCGTGGATGAGTTGGAAGTGAAACCCGATGGCGCGTTTGACTATACTTTGCGTGCTGGGCAAAATAGGTTTACGTAGAGATTCAAATCTGGTGGTCGAGTAGCCTGAGGCGATAGCCGAAGGCGTATCGAAACCCTGTAACTAAAATTATTTTGCTTACAAGTTGGTTTCGATACGGCGGACGAACACCGCCTA
>CAZIYY010000222.1:0-6114 GCA_964543585.1 uncultured Anaerolinea sp.
AAAAGGGTAATTTGTTAAAGAGCAACTCAGGGTATAACTGCAAGAGTTTTTACACGAAAATGACTGTCACCTACAAAACTTTACATCAAGGTTGGGGTGTGGCTTGGGAAACGGGAACAGACTTGAGCGTGGAGAGAATCGTTACGGCGTCCGCGAGGCATTGATCTGCCTGCTTGTCAAAAGAAACTTCAAACCCGGTAATGATCGTTCCATCGCCTCCCGCATAAGTCACGAATTTCTTCACTCCATTTTCGAATACCGTGTTCACATCGAATGTGATTGTACCCGTGTACAAAACATCATGTTCGACCGTCATGTTGGCGGGCAGTCCGCGTCCCGAAGTGACGGACATGACGCAGTTGGGAATTTTGCGATGCCCGATGGCAGGAAAGCCAAACTGGTCGCTGGTCAACGCCCAGAGATCGGGATCATAGGTAACGCGGAAGGAATAGCCCGGCAGTGAATCACCGAGATACGTGGGTATGCCATCCCACACCATGCGCGCGGGCGCGTCGACCAATTCTGTCGGCAGTTCAAGCGGAGGCAATTGCGTATTGGTGGGAGTGGTCAAAATTTGTGTTGGGGTCGGTTCGGGCGTGGACGTTTCAGTTGAATCCACAGCGTAAGAATTTGATGTTGTATTTTCGGGAACAAGTGGTTGGGCGACCGAAGGTTCAGTCGCGGCGGGCGCGGCTGTTGCAAGAGCCTCCGTTGGAGCCGGGGCTTCAGTTGCCGCCGCGCCGCCACAAGATGTAATCATTAAAGATAAGATAAGGATAAAGATGATTCGATGAATCATTTTGACTCACTTTCAGATTAATCACCGTAAGGGCGACCCTTCAAGATCGTTCAAGGTGTCTTGGTCTCGCTGGGCAGGTCGCCCCTACTTGATTTCACTTTCGCATCCACGCGGGACAGCAGGCTGATCCCGCTATGATAGAACGAATCTCCCCTGTGATGACGTCCGCAATGGATACATTCATTCTACCATCTACGACTATGGTGAAAGCCAAAGTGTTCCCATCCGGCGACCAGAAGGGAGTCTCGACGCGTCCATTTTCAAAATATGTGACTTGGGTTAACTCCCTGCTTTGAACATCAACGATATAGATATTGCTGATCAAAGCCTCACTCGATTGATTTGCGTTTTCATCATCTGGATTTTCGCGGACGACCAAGGCGATTCTTTTCCCATCCGGCGACCAATTCGCCGCGTAGCCATGACCCGCATCCGCGTCCGCTAATTTGCGCGGGTGCGTGAGATCTGCCTCCATGACCCATAATTCCCCCACTGTAAATGGCGTTTGTGTATCGGGGATTTTGATGAATACAATTTGTGTTCCATCGGGAGAAAAGCGCGCAAAGGAAATGTAATTGTATAGATCGGAATATAACAATGTTGTGATTCGCCCATCATTTTGCACGAGATATAGTTCGCTTCCATAACCGAGTCCGCGCGAGAAGGTGAAGGTAAAATCTTCATTTGTGGGATTGGCAGAAATGTCATAGGTATTTTCCATGATCTCAAGTTGATCCTGTGTTCCATCCATATGCGCGCGGACGATGCGCGGGCTTCCCAGCGAATCCACTTTGAGATACGCAGCTTTGCCGTCACTCATCCACGCCAGGAAGTGACTGTCAGAGTCGGTGACGGGTTGGGCGATAGTAGCAGTATCAACATCGAGAAAAAGAACTGTCTGCTCGTTAGGACAATTCAACTCGATTGCCAGAAATTTTCCGATGGGCGCAGGAAATGTGTTATTGAGTCCGCAACTGGGAGGGATGGAAAACGGAATTTCGTTAATGGGCTGAAAGTCCGCGGAAAATTCGAGGAAAGCAGGCGGGTCGAAACGATAGATGAGGAAGGTGGTTTGGAGTGGAGGGTCGGGAGTGGGTTGGCAGGAAATAAGGAGAGAAGCGATCAGTAGACTAAGTAGACAGTGAACAGTGATCAGTCGTTTGAAGAACATACGCGTATTATACAAGCGGAAGGATTATAATCATCATGCTAAACCAACCTTTAATCCCCAGTCTCTAATCGTAAATCCAAAATCTGAAATCCTAAATCGGAACCCGACCATGCACATACTCGTAACCAACGACGACGGCGTTCAAGCGCCCGGACTGCTCGCCCTCACGCAGGAGATTCGCAAACTGGGCAAAGTGACTGTCTTCGCGCCGGACCGTAACTGGTCCGCTTCGGGGCACGTCAAGACTCTTGACCGTCCCCTGCGCGTGCGCGAGACGATATTGGCCGATGGCTCACTTGCGCTGCAAACCGACGGCGCGCCCTCCGATTGTGTCGCGCTGGCATTGCTTGGCATCACAGAGACAATTGATCTTGTCATCTCAGGCATCAACCCCAACGCCAATCTCGGGCATGATGTAACATATTCAGGCACCGTCACCGCCGCGATGGAGGCAGTGATTACCGGTGTGAAAGGGATTGCAGTTTCTCTGGATTCGCCGGATGGATACGAAGGCGCGTTGGATTATTCGCCAGCCGCGATTGTTGGACGACGAGTCGCTGAACAAGTGATTGCGGATGGCCTTCCCGAAGGCATCGTCTTGAATGTCAATGTGCCGTATCTCAAGGAAGATGAACTCAAAGGATACATGATCACGCGTCAGGGACTACGCGTCTACCGCGACGCGCTCGACTCACGTCTCGACCCGCGCGGCAAACCCTATTATTGGATCGGCGGCGAAGTGCCAACAGGTGTGGATGAGCCTGGCACCGACTTCGGCGCGTTGCGCGCGGGATGCGTTTCCATCACGCCGCTGCAATTGGATCTGACGAATTACAAGGCGATGGATATGTTGAGGAAGTGGAAGCTATAGTCCAATAGTTCGATAGTCAAATAGTCGGATAGTCCACAAACCTAAAGACCATCCGACTAGCGACTAGAAGACTATGTGACCACAAGACTAAAAGACTACCGACAATACCTCGCCAACCCCTCGCTATCTTTTATCGCAATTCGCCCGTCCGTATTCGTGTCAATTAACCCCTGCTCCTTGAACGACACCATCGCCTGATTGACCCGCTTGCGCGACGCGCCGACCAAATCTGCAATGTCGCCTTGCGTCAATATAATTTGAATTTGCGTAATGCCATCTTTCTCACGACCATACTTCTCCGCAAATGCCAGCAATTGACGCGCTACGCGTCCGTTCACATCCAATGTTGCCAAAGCCTGGATCAACTGATCAGAGAGTCGCACGCGTGAAGACATGATCCTGACCAGGTTGCGCGCCACAGGTGGGAAGTTATCAAGAATATGGTTGAATGTGACCTTATCCATCCACAACATCAAGCTGCTTTCCAAAGTCACGGCGCTGGCGGAACGTCCCACGCTGTCAATCAGACTCATTTCGCCGAGCATGTCGCCCGCGCCCAGGATCGCCAAAATAACGTCGCGCTCGCTCTGCTCGATATGAATCTTCACAGTCCCATGCAAAATGATATACACCGCCTCGCCAGGTTGTTCGATGGTCATCACGTTGCGTCCTGCCTCGAATATCCTGCGATGAGCGCGCTGTGCCACCCAATCCAATTGCATGGGCGTCAAGCCTTCAAACAGTTGGATGTACGAAAGCCAGTTGCGAGTGTCGTCCTTTTTGAAATCAACCATTCTCAGCATATTTTACATCCCTCCCGCGCATTGCGGGCGACTGCAATCGCACTGCCACATTCTCCCCTCTCCCTATGGGAGAGGGGCCGGGGGTGAGGGCAATCTCCAAGCCTTCATACGCCGCAGCCGAATCCGCGAACAAACTCTTTGCAGTCCGCTCCATGCCCGCGACCATATCGTCAGAGTAGGATGGGTCGTGATGAAACAGGATCAACTGTCCCGCCTCTGAAGCGGCGGCTACCTCACAAGCCATCGTCACCGTCGAATGTCCAAATCCCTGCGTGGCTGGAAATCCCACCAGTTGTCCGCGATAATGTTCCTCCAAATATTGCGCGTCGTGGATCAACACATCCGCCTCTTTTGCAAACAGCGCCAGCTTGCGATCCGTGCCAATATAACCTTCAGTATCCGTCGCGTACACAACAGACTTGCCGCGCCATGAAACACGATACACGTAGACGCCGCCTGGATGAGCATAGGATTTATGAATGCGGATGACAACTGCCTCATCACTTAAGCCGATAACTGATTCCACCACACGGACCCCCGCCTCATCCCAAACAATGACCTGCGACTCGCGCACCGCTTGAATGTCCTTCGTCGAGGACATGTCACGCAGACCAATCGGGAATGTTTCCGATGATTGATTGCGTTCCAATACATTCTTCATCGATTCATGCGTGCCATCGGGACCAAAGATGTGCAATTTCACATTCGGCATATAAGCAGGCACGAAGAACGGAAATCCCTGTGTGTGGTCGTGATGCAAATGACTGAACAGCAATATGATTTCGCCAGCTCGTTCCCTGGCACCGCCCGCCAGGGCAGGTGTCGTCCGCGCCAACTCGCGACCCAATGGAATGATGCCCGTTCCCGCATCGAGAATGATCGTGCGTTCGCCCGCGCGCACTTCGACACTGGCAGTATTGCCACCATACTTCACTGTCCCGGCGCCAGGTGTGGGATAACTCCCGCGCACGCCCCAGAATTTGACTCTCAATTCGTTAGACATGTTGTGCCTCCGATTTACCATGCGCTCGGCGTTAGACGCCTTCCACGCTCCATTCAAACTATGCCCTTATTATCTTCATAATAAAAATTCTCTCAAGGAAAGTTATCACAAGGGATGTGGGAAGTTTGTTACAAGGCAGGTCACACTCCGCGCGCTGCCTCCCTTGCATCTCGTAAAACAAAGGCGTCAAAATCATGTAAAATACCTTCATGCTATCGCGCGTATTTTCCTGTGCCGTTGTGGGTCTTGAAGGCGTCATCGTTGAAGTCGAAGTAGACTACACCAATGGCCTGCCCGGAGTTACCATCGTTGGCCTGCCAGATGCCGCAGTACAGGAGAGCCGCGAGCGCGTGCAGACTGCCGTAAAAAATGCGGGCTTGCATTTCCCGCGCCATCGCATCGTTGTCAACCTTGCGCCTGCCATTGTTCGCAAAGAAGGCCCCGCATACGACCTGCCCATCGCGCTCGGTGTGATTATCCTGGCGGGGCATCTTCCTCACGATGTCGTTGACAGCGCCATTGTCGTCGGTGAACTTTCATTGGATGGAGTCGTCCGTCATACGCGCGGCGTTTTACCGATGGCTGCCACCGCCCGCGCGCAAGGATACAAGCGGATGTTCGTGCCTGAGATGGACGCGGGCGAAGCGGCTTTGATTCCCGACCTTGAGATCATCCCCGTTAAATCGCTTACGGATCTATATCACCATTTAGCTGGCCGGCGTCTCATTGAACCTTATCTCCCCTCAAGCGAGTCACTTGAGCCGTTATTCATCCCCACGGACTTCAGCGAGATCAAAGGACAGGAACACGCCAAGCGCGCCCTCGAAGTTGCCGCGGCTGGTGGGCATAACGTTTTGATGGTTGGTTCCCCTGGTTCCGGAAAGACCTTGCTGGCGCGTGCCATGCCGGGGATTTTGCCTGAGATGAGTATTGATGAATCCCTCGACGTGACACGCATCTATTCTGTCGCGGATCAACTCCCCGCTGGCACGCCGTTGATTCGACATCGCCCGTTCCGCGCGCCGCATCATACAATTTCACATGCAGGTTTGGTAGGTGGAGGAAATATTCCGAAGCCTGGCGAAATATCGCTTGCCCACAGGGGTGTTTTGTTCTTGGATGAATTCCCCGAATTCGGCACGCGCGTCCTCGAAGTGATGCGCCAACCCATGGAGGATAAAGTCGTCACTATTAGCCGGGCAAAAGGCTCATTGACCTTTTCTGCGAACTTTCAATTAATCGCCGCGATGAATCCCTGCCCATGTGGTTATTATGGTGATTCACTAAAACCATGTACTTGTGCGCACGCGATGGTGACGAAGTATCAAAAAAGGATTTCAGGTCCTCTGCTCGATAGAATTGATATTCACGTCGAAGTGCCGCGCGTGGATTATGAAAAGTTGAGCGGGGACCGCGTGAGCGAATCAAGTGGCGCGATTCGGGAACGTGTCGAGAAAGCGCGTCAAC
>CAZIYY010000223.1:0-6059 GCA_964543585.1 uncultured Anaerolinea sp.
CTTCAACTGGCCCAACAATGGGCAAACTAACCACCTTTAAGTGCGGTGACACCGTGTTGTACATCTTGTCAAATATTGCCAATATTTCAGCGTCATCTCCAATTTCCGATAAATACCCATCTACCTCACTATAGTTGATTTGTAAAAATTGTTCGAATAGCTGCGCCCCACGCATAATGTTTTTGCTTGGCGTGTAAATTGGACCGTATCTTTTCTTTGGATTGAAATAGTAAAGAATGGGCAACAACTCGTTGGTTGATTGAATTCGATATCGCACAGCCAAGCCAGCCCAAGTTTTTATTAGCTTCCGATTGATATCAACAAATTTACCCGTGTCGTGATCGTCGTTATATTTCAATTCTGTGTATACAATCAAGCCATCACTAGTTTGAAATAATCCGTCAACGTCTTTTGGAATTCCTTGACGTTGCTCGTCGGTAGCGCTCCTTTCAATCGAAAGGATCTCTTCTAATAATGAGTCGAAAATTTTTGTGCAGTCATCTGGACTGTTGGGCAATTGTCTATTAGTGATGTATGCGTCTATGAGGGCATCGGTTTGATGAGTGAAGAAAAAATTTATAGTCTTACCAGATTCTTCCATCACTTTGACACCAGTATCAATCTCCATGATATTTCGTAACAACTGCTCAATGAAGTTGCCAAACTTAATGTTTAATCCTTGTAATATACCGCCTATGATTCGATATCGAATTGGGACAAAATGAACTTTCTCTTCATGCTTCCCTGTTATCTCGCGAATGTTTTTAGGCGACATGCTATCGTCTAACATTTGCATAACAGTCAAACGGATAATTTCCTTAACTTGGTTGCTCATCGAAAAGCCCCTTTTCTATTCTATACTTCTGACGAACATCATCCAAACTGATCAAACCACCATTTTCCTGCAAATACCAATGTTCCCATCCGTTGCAGGGCGCGCCGTTCATATAATGGCTGCCTGCCTGATGAATACTACCTTCAAAACCATCCATAGTCCGAATCCGTGCATCAGGTTTGATTGTTGCCGAGCGAGACTTGTCTTTTGAGAAAAACAATTTTTGTCCTGGTTGTAGGAAACCATTTTCCACAAGAACCGAAAATTCTACTTTGGGAGCAGATTTGCTTTTGCTTTTTACATCAAAAGTCTGTGGCTCAAACAACTCTGGCTGGATTGCATCTATTCTCTTGTGTGCAACCCTGATATAACTATCCTCGCGCTCAATTCCAATCCAGTTTCGATGAAGCCGTTTTGCCACCGCGCCTGTTGTGCCGCTCCCAAAGAATGGATCTAAAACTACATCTCCAGGATTGCTTGAAGATAGAATAACTCGATAAAGCAGTGGCTCAGGCTTTTGAGTTGAATGTGCCTTATCGCCGTTTTCATCTTTGACGCGTTCTGAACCCGTAGCCAATGACAGCAACCACCAATCGGAACGCATTTGTTTTTCTTCATTCAAGCCTTTCATGGCTTGGTGATTGAATGTATATTTTGCGCCCTTGCCTGAACTTGCCCAAATCAGCGTTTCGTGAGCGTTGGTAAATCTCACGCCACGAAAATTCGGCATGGGATTGGTCTTTACCCAAATCACATCATTCAGCGTCCAATAGCCCAAATCCTGCATGATCGTCCCAACTCTGAAGATATTGTGATACGAGCCAATGACCCATATTGTGCCTGTAGGTTTCAACACTCTCTTACAGGCTTTAAGCCAGTTACGGGTAAACTCATCATAGACTTCAAAAGAATCAAACTGATCCCAGTGATCATCCACCGCGTCAACTTTGGTCATGTTGGGACGATGTAATTCGTTTTGCAATTGTAAATTATAGGGCGGGTCAGCGAAGATTAGGTCAATTGATTTTTCAGGCAGTGAGTTTAATGTCTCAACACACTCGCCTTTGAGGATTTGGTTTAAGGGTAAGGTCATGGTCAATTCTCCGTGCAGACAATTATAGCCGAATGACGAACTCTACATGTTCACTCTCCATATTTGTCCTTTCGCGGAACACCCTTTAGGGCAGCATCCTTTGGCCCTGAGCCCGCTGGGCTTACCTGCGGGCGGGTGGAAGTCCCTAAGCAGTATTCCACGGTGGCGGTTAAACGTGAAATCAAAACTGGGGCTAGATTTATTCCTAGAACAAATGTACAATTAGAGCACACCAAATAATTTAACCTTAGAGAATCATCTATATTTGCCAGACTATGATAAGCTAAGATGACTTGGAGAGAGAACCATGGCTAAAAAGACCCAAACATCTTCATTTGGCGTTTCAAAGCGTGAAGCGCATGATTCATCAGATTTTTATTCCCGAAATCTCTTTCAATCTAGCACTGACGCTGATGTATTAACTGTTGAATTGCCATCCATTCAAATTGATGGTTGGGCTGATCGTGTTTATGAACTTTCGTCCGAAAATATGCCCATTCCAGATAATAGTGTGGCATTAGCATTTACTTCACCCCCTTACAATGTAGGTAAAGATTACGATGACAACATGACGCTTGAAGAGTACTTGGAATTAATCAAGCGCGTTGGTCGAGATGTTTATCGTGTTCTCAAACCAGGTGGACGCTACGTTATAAACATTGCCAATTTAGGCCGTAAGCCATATATTCCCCTTCACTCATATTTTTACCAAGTTCATTCTGAGATTGGTTTTTTGCCAATGGGTGAAATTATTTGGCAAAAGGGGAAAGGCGCAAATGGAAGTTGTGCTTGGGGGAGTTGGCGTAGCGCGAAATCTCCCCGTCTAAGAGATTTGCATGAGTATTTACTTGTTTTTACCAAGCAAGGATTCTCTCGACCAGATAAAGGCGAATCAGATTTATCAGCTCAAGAATTCATGGAGTCAACACTCTCAATTTGGCAAATTCCACCTGAGTCTGCCAAGAAAGTTGGACATCCTGCTCCGTTCCCTGTTGAATTAGCCAGTCGAGTAATAAAACTGTATTCATATGTTGATGACGTAGTCCTTGATCCGTTCATGGGGTCAGGTACAACCTGTGTCGCTGCAAAGAAAAATGGCCGCCATTATGTTGGCTTTGATATTTCACCAGAGTATTGTCAAATAGCTGAAGGGAGAATCGCAAAGACAAAAATCAGGGAGATAGACATCAATGGCGACAAGGAAAACAGAAGCCACTGAACTTTCAATTGGTTTTGGGATATTAGGCGTTGACCCCAAGGATCAAAGAGCAGATATTAACAATCTGTTTCGTGATTCACTTTCCGATCAAAAGTGGCGCGACTTTCGGGATGAATATACCCGCGACGAAAAACTCTATAAAAAGTTTTTTGAATTAGGCCTTCACTTACGAGAATTGCGATTCACATCAGTAAGTCAACTTGTGTGGGCTGGACCACAACAGCAAGCTGCAACTGCATCGGGGGCTATAGATTTATTCATTCCAAGCCTCAATATGCCAATTAGCGTTAAGAATGAAAGCAATGTTGTCTCTAACGCGTCGCCGCATAATTTGTTCCGCAGTTTGCCACAAGGGAAAGCGCCTGCTAGTAGAGCCGAACATTGGTTTTTAGAAAAAGACCCTGAAGGCTATCAAGCTCTTTATAGTTTTGCGCGAAGTTTGTTTTCAAAGCAACTTCCCTCACAATCTATAGATTTTGAAGACCAAATATCAAGAAAAGAACGAGATGAGTTTCAGGATTTTGTTACCAAAGATTTGGCTAGTCAAGATAAAAAGCAGTTTGAAGCACTTTACGCTACGATGTGCGGGAATGTTGCTCAAAACTCGGCTATTGAGTTCAATAGACATTTAGAAAATCTTCCGTCAAATGAACGGTCTGCCGTTCATGAGACAGTCATCCGTCAATTTTTCCGAATAGACACAGTTCCTTATCTCTTGGCAGGTCTTGATAAACGCAAAGGTTTCGCAGTTCAAATACCCGACCTCACAGCTTGGAAGCGAGAATGGCGGGTTGAAAGCGTTTCTGTAGCTCCAGATTTAGGGCGCGGCCAAAGCGTTGTGAAAATTAAAGTTACTCTAGCAGATAAAATCAACCGAGCCACAACCTATGATTTTGGTTTTCGTGTTGAAATTCGTTGGTCACATGGGAAGTTTTGTGGGAATCCAGAAGGAAAGCTTTATAAAAGTTTCGCTTGGACTGCTGTTCCCTTTTTTAATAATCTCATTTAGGCGCGTTATTTGCTAAATTGGTTTTTTACATGCGGTGCAAGGAAGGAACTCTTTTGTGCCCTCATTCCATTTGAGTTTTTGTTTTTCGTGTTTGCATCTAGGCTTGTGATTGTAGAAAAATTGAATGAATGCATCTAAGTCCGTGAGAATCATTTTGATATCACCCATGCTTAGATTTAACTGCCTCGGATCAGGATGTGAGGCAATGTTCATAAGCCAAAGAGAGTTATCAATATCTTTTAGCGGCGACTGTGAGGCATCAAATCTGTTATTTTTTCTAAAAAACCGAGAAACTGCAATAACGAAGTTTTTCAAATCTCGTTTTTCGTTGCCAGCACCTTGACGGTAAGGCATGCCAATATCGTAATCTTCGCAAATTTCTCTGAAAGTCAAATCCACCAAGTCCCTTACTTTGCGAGCCGCATCAATGGTGTTTCCTCGTTGCATGACATCTTGAATTTGATCTCTTAATTCTAGCTCGTCGTCAACTGAAATTCCAGAGTCATAATCCCAGGTTCGGATTCTTTTGTGAAGCCAATTTGGGAATGTTACACGAAGAATGTCGCTCCAAAACATATCATGGGAAAGAATGATGAATTGTTTTTGATTCAAATGCGGGTTGTCACGTAACAACTTAGCAAATGCAAGACGATGATCTGCATCTACACTGCTAACAACATCGTCCAGAACAATAAACTGGCAATTTTTATTGAATTCTACAGCTGACGCAAGAAAAAAACATAGACCAAGCGTATTTAGATGAGATTCACTCATAAACTTATTTGGAGGTGTTATGCGATCACCCTTGAAATAAAACTCGAATTCAAGTCCCCTATCAGCTGTTGGGATTAATTTCAGTTGGTCAAAACCCTCGTTTGGATGCAGAGCTTTATAAAATTCATTTACCTCGTCTGAGATAGATAATAATGCTTTATTAAACTCGTCGCGTTCCTTTTTCTCCAATGACACTACAATTTTCTCTAAAGCTCGAATTTGTCGCTGAAATTGCTTTTCTTTAGATTTCAGCTCTCGCCATCTAGCATAATGGTCGAACAGTTGCTTAAGGGATTGAAATTTAAGATTCTTTTGTTTATCAGTTTCGGATTCGCTCAAGCTCTTTATTTCCGATTTTACATCATTTACAAATTTATTGGTTTCAATGTCATAATCTTGAAGAACGTTTAAATCCAGATCTTTTATCTCGAAGGAATTAGCCAATTTAAGGGATTGGTTGATATTTTCTGCCCACGAGGAAAGAACGCCGATTACTGAATTACAAGATGCTGTCCAGGCCGCATTGTCTCTCGTATTGTTGGAAGAAATCAATTGCAGCGCGCCTTGTAAAGATTCAATCATAGACATGATTCTTTGCTTAACATCTTCTGCTAGAAGGCCAATATTTTCTTTTTCTGCCCTGATTTCAGAAAATTCTTGGAGTCTCGTTTGTAAATTGCTTAAGAGGTTTTGGTTGGAAATTTCACTTTCACACAGGGGACATCTATCCAAATTCGGATTGTTTTCAAGAATTTGGCTGCCAGCCTGGTAAAGTTCCATCAATACTAATTTCTCAAGATTCTCTTTCTTGCTTAAAAGGATTCTTTGTCTCTGATAATAATCCTGCACTTGAGTAATAAGATTGGGGGAAACAATCGATTGACTTAATGCACTTTCCAGATTGATCAATCTCTGGAAGGTCTTTCCCCTTTCGTCCTCGGGTAAGGCTGATAATTCTTCTAAACTTTTATTAAAAGTTTCGATATTGACTATTACAACACGACCATTTAATTGCTGCCGTAATTCATCCGCAGCTGCCAAAGCTGCAGATGAATAATCAATAATAGTTCCTATAATCAATACCTTCGCCAAAGATAGGCTAAAAAGGTAGGGCTTTTCGGGTAAAGTT
>CAZIYY010000224.1:0-6058 GCA_964543585.1 uncultured Anaerolinea sp.
ACAAGCAGGATTGCCTATCTGATAAACTTTACTTATTTATGAGAGGCACTGTAATATGAATCTCCAAACGCATATTCGAGAGAGCCTCTGGCTTGCAATTCAGAGCACGTACGAAGCTAAAAATTATAGTCACGCAATACTGGATACAATGCATCACTTAAGCAATGTTCTTCGTGAAAAAACTGGGGCTGACGGTGATGGTGCAACATTGGTAGGGCAGGCTCTAGGCGGCGAATCTCCAAGATTGAGAATCAATAAACTTCAGACAGAGACAGAGCGCAATGAGCAGAAAGGCATTGAAAGCATTTTGCGCGGTCTGTATCAAGCAATTAGAAATCCACGTAGCCATGAGCAAATTGAGGATAAGCAAGAAGCGGCTGATGCAGTTATATACTTCATCAATTACTTGCTCGGAATTATTGAAAAATCTGAGGAACCGTTTGTTATAACAAAATTTTTGGAGCGGATTTTTGACCCTCACTTTTACAAATCACAACAATATGCAGAATTAATTGTAAACGAGATTCCCGCCAATAAACGATTTGACGTACTGATTTCAATATATCGAGAAAAGTTACGAGGTGATATTTATTGCGTTGGCTTAGTTATACAAGTGCTTCTTAACAAACTCACAGATGAACAAATAAAAGAATTTGTAAAGATTGTTTCAGATGAATTAAGAACTGTTACAGACGAAAAGGAATTCAGATACAACTTACATTTGTTGCCATCAAATCTATGGGAAAAACTGCAAGAAGCATCACGGTTAAGAGCCGAAAATCGGGTTATTAAAGAACTGAAAGAAGGTGAAGCTGTTGGAACAAAATGCAAACATGGCGCATTAGCTACTTGGGCACGAGGTAATTTACCTTATTTCATGTTGAAAGAACAAGTAAGCAATACTCTTGTCGAAAAACTTGAAGCATCTAATCCCGATGCAAGATTTTATGTAGTGGAATATTTCCTTCTACAGTTACCAGAATTGATGCTAAACTCATATCGCACTCAAAGATGTGTAAAAGCAATATGCGACAGCATACGAAATGGTAATACTGCCATACGCAACTCCCTGATAGAGAAAATGATATCATTGCCAGAAAACTGGCAAAACGATTTTGTTGAACGCCTAAAAGATTTAATAGATGAAAATGGTATATATCTACCTAATGGTATTCTATTCCTAAATAAGCTAGAGCCTTACGTGAATGAAATTGAAGATGATATTCCGTTTTGACAATAGCTACTGAAAAATAAATCCAAGCAAAAACGGGACTGTGGGTGAAGGGCAGTTCGACCCCCTCTGTCCTTCGGACATCTCCCCCAAATACGACAACGAAAAGTATTTATGCGGATTCGGTTTACGTCAATGTCGGATTTGGGGGAGATTTGGCGATGTGAATTTGCCTCTTGCGTCTGTGTACAATTGTGCATATAATCAAATTCAATGAGTTACGAATGGGATCCCAACAAAGCAAAATCAAACTTCAAGAAGCATGGCGTCAAATTCGCCGATGCTGTTGGTGTCTTTGAAGATGAAAAAGCCATTACGGTTGAGGACGATTATGAAAAAGAAGATCGCTTTATCACCATCGGTATGGATTTTCTGAGCCGTATTCTGGTTGTGGTGTACACCTTTCGTGATATTGTCATTCGAATCATCTCTGCGCGAAAAGCCACAGCGCGTGAGAAAAAGATGTATGAGGAACAAAATGAAGAAAGAATATAACTTTAGCAAGGGCAAACGCGGGGCGGTTGTCCCTGCGCCAAAAGGAAAAACACGCATTACCATCCGCGTTGATGATGATATTTTGGAATGGTTTCGCAGTGAAGTAGATGCGGCTGGTGGTGGGAATTATCAAACACTGATCAATAATGCCTTGCGCGAGCACATTACTCGTCAACAGGAACCTTTTGAGGTAATCCTTCGGCGAGTAGTTCGCGAAGAATTGACTGCTGTCAGATAATCTTTGGTAGAACTCCGAAAACGGGACTGTGGGTGAAGCGCAGTGCCACCCCCTCTGTCCTTCGGACATCTTCCCCAAATACGACAATCAAAATTGTTTATGCGGATTCAGTTTACGTCAACGTCGGATTTGGGGGAGAACTCCATCACGCAAATACACGCTTGAACAAAACAGGGCTGTGGATGAAGCGCAGTCCCGTTTTTGATTGCGAATTTGAACAACGGGCGAATAATTCTCCATATCTGTCAGGAGGAGCGATAAACCATGGAACCCAAAGAATTTTCCAGAACATACGCTGTCAAATGGGCTGACCTCGACACCAACGGTCATCTGCGTTACTCTGTGTATATTGATTATGCAGTTGATAGTCAATTCCGTTCCCTGGAGGAACACGGGTACACGCCTAAAAAACTCATGGAATTGGGTTTCGGTCCGGTCATTCTCCGAATGGAGACGCGCTACCAGCGCGAAGTGACCTTTGATGAGACGGTGACCGACTCACTCAAGCTTACAGGCATGTCTCCAGATGGAGCCAGGTGGAAGTCGCGGCATGATATCGCCAAATCCAATGGAGAAATGGCGGCAACTATAAAATTGGAAGGGGTTTGGGTTGATGTGCATACGAAACAGGCAATCGCGCCTCCCCCTGATTTTCTACAGATTCTCAATTCCCTGCCACACACAGATGACTTCGAGACATTGCGGTCATTTATACGCAGTAAGAAGTAGTTCCTAACTTCCGCGAATGCAACATTAAATCAAAAACGGTACTGTTGATAAAGCGCGGTCCCGTTTTTGATTCTATGAAATTTTCGTGAACAGGCTTGGTCTCGATACGCCCTCACCCACACTTGCATGCAGGTGCAAGTGTCGCAACAAACGCTCAGGGCTACCCGACCAGCGATTCTCCATCATGATACATTTGGAGTAGCGAACAAGCGTTCTGATATACTATATTTTGCCCATGGTGACCAACTCTCTACTCGTTCAGGAATATTCCGAATGCATCGAGGATGTGATGCTATATATCCGCGCCCACATCCACGAGCCGTTGAATCGGGAAGTGCTGGCGGAAGTGGCTGGCTTCTCGGTGCCGCACTTCCATCGCGTGTTCACCGCGCAGGTTGGTGAGAGCGCAGTCAGTTACGTCCGCCGTCTGCGCATGGAACGCGCGGGGAGAAAACTCCGCATGGGCGCAGTGGACATTACCGAAGTGGCGCGTGCGGCTGGATATGAGTCACATGCGGCGTTTAGCAAGGCGTTCAAACAGCAGTTTGGTCTCAGTCCCAGCGAGTTCCGTCAACTTGGTTGCAGTGCCGCCACCCAACTTCTGAGTAAAGATTAAGCCACAGAGAAAATGAGTTTTAAAAACCTTTTCTCAAAGGTCTCTGTGAACTCCGTGGCGAAGAAAACTTAACCTGAAATAGTCAAAAAGGATAAATCAAAATGAAAATCAAACTTACCAGTGTTTCGATAGACGATTACGACAAGGCTTTGAAATTTTATACAGAGGTGATGGGCTTCGTGACAAAGCGCGATATTCCCCTCGGAGATGGCGCGCGTTGGATCACTGTTGTCTCGCCTGAAGAGCCAGATGGCACCGAGTTGTTGCTCGAACCGAATGCCAGTTATCCCACCATGAAGGCGCTGAGGGAATCGCTAGTCAAGGATGGGATTCCGTTCACTGCCTTCCAGGTCAGCGATATTCAAAGCGAGTATGAACGAATGCAAAAACTCGGCGTGGAATTTACGATGGAGCCGACAAACATGGGCATGACCACCGCGGCGGTGTTCAATGATACGTGTGGAAATTTGATACAGATTTACCAGATTACAGGCGCGTAACGAAACAGTGGAATGAAAATGGAGACAGCAGAATCGCTGTCTCCATTTTTTGATACTATAAACTGTATCACGGCGCTTCGACTACGTTCGACTATCGGCCCACTCCGCTCAGCGCGAGGAAAGACTAAAACAACTTCAACACCGCACTACTTGCCCATGCAAACAGGAATTGTGGAACAAGACTCACTGCGACTGTCACCAATGCTGTGACCACGGTGGTCATATCCAGCCAAGTTTCGCGTTCGGTGGTGGGTTCGCCGTCTCTCATGTACATCGTGACGACAACGCGCAGGTAATAGAATGCTGAGATTAAGGATGTCAACACGCCGATGATGGCAAGACCTGTAAACCCGCCAGCGATGATTGCGCGGAAGAGATAGAACTTGCCGACCAATCCAATCGTCGGCGGGAGGCCGATCAGTGAGAGCATGAAGACAGCCATCGCCGCGGCAAGGGCGGGATGTTTCTTTGAGAGACCCGCGTAGTCTGCAATTGCCAACCCTTTGCCTTCTGATTTTTCGAGAGCGATCACGACTCCCCACGTGCCGAAGTTGGTTATGGCGTAAGAGACAAGATAGAAGAGTCCAGCCGCAATAGAAACATTGCGAACGTCGGGATTGCCATAAGGAACAAAGGCCATGAGGATGTATCCTGCGTCCGCGATGCTGCAGTATGCTAGCAGTCGTTTGATATCTGTTTGTGAGATGGCGACGACATTGCCGAGGATCATGGTCAACGCGGACAATGCCCAGAAAATATCTGTCATGTCGGTTGCAATGGAAGGGAACGCAGTTGCGAACACACGGAGTAACGCGGCGAAACCTGCAATCTTCGCGCCCGAGGACATGAACGCAGTCACCGCCGTCGGCGCGCCCTGATAGACGTCGGGAGTCCACATATGGAAGGGAACCGCCGCGACCTTGAAGCCGAATCCGATCAAGAGTAGAGCCGCTCCAATGGTCAGGAGCAGGTTCGAGCTTTGTAATGAAGCGGAGGCAACGATGGCGGCGAGACTCGTTGAGCCAGTCGCTCCGAAGATGAGGGCAATCCCGTAGACAACAAATCCGGTCGAGAAGGCGCCAAGTAAAAAGTATTTGAGTCCCGCTTCCTCTGATTCCACCTTCGGGCGAGCAAATGCGGCGAGAACATAAAGAGGGATGGAAAGCAGTTCGAGCGCGAGGAAGACGACGATGAGGTCGGTTGCCTGCGCCATGAGCATCATGCCTGTCACACTGAAGAGCAGGAGCGTGTAATATTCGCCGCGCTCCATTCCCATACGTTTGACGTAGCCGTACGCGAGGGCGATGCCAAGCAAGCCGCTGACGAGGAGGAGGGCGTTGACGAAGGTCGAGAAACCGTCAAGCACAACCATGCCGTTGAAGCCTGTGACTTCGTTCCCGATTTGCGAAAGGGTAAAGCCGAGCGTGAGCGCGAGACCGAGCGCGGAAAGCAATGCTGTGATGCCTTTGCGATTCTTCGGAATGAAGAGGTCAACCAGCAATAGCACACACGCCCAGGCTGTGAGGATGATGAGGGGGAGAATGGTGTAGGAGTCGAGTTGAGTCATAGCGATTCGCTTTTAGCCACGGATGAGCACGAATTTTTTATGTTGTTTCAATCGGTGGTCGAGTAGCCTGAGGCGATAGCCGATGGCGTATCGAGACCACATACTTACAATTTCATTTTTGCTTGTTATTGTTGGTTTCGACACCTGCACTTGTATGCTGGCGCAAATGTACGAGCGAGAAGGGCGCTCGCTCTACTCAACCAACGGGGTATTGTATTCCTGATTAATGCATCGCCAGCGCGGCAGTTGAGAGAGAGGCGACGAGTTTATCAACAGCAGGAGCCATCAGGTTGAAAAACGGCGCGGGGTATAAGCCAATCCAAAAGATGAAGATGAGGATGGGGATCATGATGCCAATCTCGCGCCAGTTGAGGTCGCGGATGCCATGCCCGTGTTTTTTGACTTCATCCACAATCTCGCCTTGCGGACCGAGGAACATTTTCTGGAACATGTAAAGGATATACACAGCTGCCATGATGATGCCGATGGCGGATATACCCGCAAACCAGGTCCCGCCAAATGAGGAGAGCGCGCCGCCATCCATGCCAGCGCCCCACGCGCCAAGCAGGATAACGAACTCGCCGACAAAGCCGTTCAAGCCAGGCAAACCCATGGAAGAGAGCGCGACGATAAGCATCACTGTGCCAAAGACAGGCGTGACCTTCCACAACCCGCCATAGGC
>CAZIYY010000225.1:0-6055 GCA_964543585.1 uncultured Anaerolinea sp.
AAAAGGGTAAATTTTTAAAGAGCAATTAGTGATACAACTGTCAGAGCAACAACATCGAAATGACTGTCACCTCATAAGAGTACACCGTGACCCGCTCCATCAAAAACTTCTTCGTTGCCATTCTTCTCTGCGGAATCCTTCTGAGTGCGCGCGGCGCCTCTGCGGAACTTTCACGCGCGCCCGCCCGGTTGGTCGCGCCGTTTCTTTATCCTCCTTATCCTGGCACAGCCTCGCAGGAATCGATCTTCGATCATTCCACGCCCAACTACACATTCGATAATCGCATCGTAGTCTTTACAGGCGATAAAGCGGACAAGGACTGTCCTTCACCCGCGCCGCCTGGCACGCCACCTCCGCAAGCCGGGGTCTGTAACGCGGGCGTGGGTGGATACTGGTCTTACAGCCTCGGCGACTGGGTCTACTACGATGGCCACGATGGTGTGGATTATGGCATTTCGTATCGCCCGGTATACGCGGCGGCTGACGCGGACCAGGTCGTCTATGCGGGCTGGTGGGATCCTCAAAATCATAAGATCAACCTCGGCATTTACGTCCGCCTGCATCATTCCAATGGCTACAATACATATTATGGACACATGAGCGCAATCTCGGTACAGGCTTGTTCTTTGCCCGGATGCGCGTCTGTGTCTCACGGTACCATGCTTGGCATTAGCGGTACGACCGGTAATTCATCGGGCCCTCATTTGCATCTGCTTGTTCGTAATCCATCGAATAAATCTGTGGACCCATACGGATGGACGGGAGCAGGCGCGGATCCCTGGCTGAACAATCAAAAAGAATCGCTCTGGGTCGCTTATCCATCGCTCGCCTATTACGGCGCGCAGATCTATCCGTCTGGCGACGCGCTTGCCTATCCTGCCAGACCCTCCACTGGGATTATCGTTGACGATGGCACGTTAGCCTTTGATGAAACCCCCGATGGTTGTTGGAGTCAGGTCAATGCGGGCAGCGCGCAAAATGGACGGATGAGTTTTTCCAAACCGCGCACCACCGCTCCCACCTGCGCGGGGCAATGGAATTTCCCGCAAGGCTCGAATGATGGCGTCTATTCTGTTTACGTCCGCATCCCCGCCATACAAGCCACAACCGAAGGCGCTGTCTATACCGTTCGTCACGCGGGCAGAAGCGATCAAGTCGTTATCAATCAGCAGGTCTTCCCAAACATTTACTACGTCACAGATGGATGGGTGTATATCGGCGGATACAACTTCACGGGCGCGGGAGGCGAATATGTCGAACTCACGAATCGGACTCAGGATGAGTCAGCCGCGATCGCGGATTTATTCGTCGGCGCGGATGCTGTCCGATTCGTCTTTCAAGGTGACACGCCTCCGCCCGGTCCTGTTACCGATACCCCAACAATTACCCCAACCCTCACGCGGACTCCCACAATCACACGTACGCCAACTGCTTCGGCTACGCCTTCGCGAACTCGTACGCCGACTTTCACGGTCACCGCCTCGCGAACTCGCACTCCAACCGCAACTCGTACAGCAACCCGCACCCCCACGCGTACGCGCACCCCGACCTTTACCGTTACACCCTCACGAACGCGCACTCCCACACCAACGCGTACGCTCACGCGCACAATAACCCCTACTCATACGCGCCGACCGACTGCAACACCGCTGTATAGAGTGATTGACGTATATTTTGTGAGCAGGGTTCGTTACGAAGCCAACACTCCGCCATTTGTTATGACCGGCGTGCGCTGGGCGCGAACTAATGCAGTGCCTCAAACCGCGCTCAATGAATATTTCAAAGGTCCCGGCGCGACAGAACGATTCTCCTTTGGCTGGATCGCCCTCTATAATGGATTCACAGGTTACAGCAGGTTGGAAATCCGCGATGGCGTCGCGCACGTCTTTCTCGCTGGAACCTGCGCGCCCAATGGGCGGGACTTCAACATCGCAGACCTGCTCATATTGAACCTCAAGCAATTCCCCGAAATTCGGTTTGTCAAAATTTACGACGAAAATGGAACAACGCAGAACCCCGATGGCTTGAGTGATTCCATCCCTGCGTGTTTGCAGTAGGGTCGGGGTCACCCCACCCCTACAAAAAATTATTCTTCAGCGATTACAATGACTTTATCTTCTGTAGCAAACATAACCTGCAAAGATTTCTTCGGGTTGGTGTGAACGCCGTACGCTTTGCCTGAGTCGCTTGATTCGGATTCAATGCGATAACCGAGAGCCATTTCCCCGCGACGACGCGCGGCTTCGGTCACTGTATAAAAGTTGACGGGCTGTCCTGTTGCAACGTAATCGCCAATTGGCTTGAGATAAATTTCCGCGCCTTCGGGGTCAAAGATGTCAGTGAAGACATCGAACAGTTCGGCGTTTTCGGAAAGTTGCGACATCATCAAACTGACCAGATGTTCGCTGACGATGAAGTCGTCCACTTTCGTGGCTTCGGCGAGTTCGCGGTTCCGCAGGTCGAGCATCTCGCTGACGATGGAGAAGGGCGTCTCGTCTTTTTCAGCCATATCACGCAGGTGCAATAACGTGACAAGAGTCTTCGCGTCGGCTTCTTGCGGCTCGAGCGTATTGTACGCCAGCACAATGACGTGGTCGTAATCCTCCACGCGAAGTTTATTGAGCAGGTCGCGATCCGTAGTCTCGCCTTCCATCACGGTCAATCTTTGATTCTTTAATTTGCCACCCTGCGCGCGGATCTGTTTTTCAATGTTATAAACATCCGCGACAACGGTCACCTGCGAACCAGCAGGGACGTAGTTATCCAGTTCATGCACGATGGTCGTGCCGCTTCGATTCCAGCCAAGGATGAGACACTTCTCAGGCTGGGGTTTTAACGGTCTTCCGCTAGAGCGAATGAGCGCTTCATCAATCGGAATCAGGCTTGCACTGAGCGAAGCGTTGTCCTGAGCCTGTCGAAGGGTCGAAGTGTCTGAGAGGCGAAGCGTATCGTCATCCGCAGAGAGGGCAAAAACGTGATCGCCGCTTTCGATCCGCGTATCCATTGCCGGGCTGAGTTGAATCGTTCCATCCGCTTTGAGAATTCCCATCAAACAGGAATCTTCATAAGCGAGCAATGCCTCGCCAAAAGTTTTGCCCTCCAGCGCAGGCTCGTTTTTGAAATAAATTTCATCGCCGCTGAAGTCCATCAACTCAGTGTACACAACCGAAAGCCCGGATTGGCGCGAAGTCTGCGCGACGACGCGCGCGATCAGGTCGCCGGTCAATACGGCTTGCACGTTATCGCTTGCGCCGGCGATCTTGAGCACGTCAAGATTCTTCGCATGGCGGATCTGCGTGACGATGTGATATTTTTCGGCGCGGCGATTGGGATTGTGCGTGATCGCCAGCACGGTCTTGATCACGTCCGTGTCGGGGTCTTCGTTTTCAGGCGGCAGGACGATGATGGATTTCGCCTGATGCGGACTCGCAATCTCGATATCGTTTGGGTCAATGGGACTTCCGTTGCGGCAAATAATGCGCGTCTTTCCGCGGACCTGGACCCGCTCGCGTACCTCGTCCTCCATCTCCACTTTGTCCTTGTCCGATAACACCACGATGCGCGCGTTGTTTTGATTCTCGTTTGCGATCATCAACTCATTAAGCACCGTGAAGACCTGCGCCGACCAGCCCAGCACGAGCGTGTGATTGTTCTCGAGCACTTGCGAACGTCCTTTGCGGAGTCGTTCCATCTGGTCTTCGAGTCCGTTGCTCAACACACCGATCAACGCGCTGACGACGAAGATGCCGCCCAGCGTCACGAACAACATGACGACGCGGAAACCTGCGCCGGTATCGCCGCCCATCGTGCCTGAGTCGAGCGTGCGCATCAGGCTTTCCCAGACGGCCTCGCCAAAGCTAAGACGCGCGGTTTCACCTTCCTGGGCAAACCCTGCAATCGAAATGACCGCGCCCGCGATGAACACAACGATCAGCGAAAGCAGGAACAACATTCCCACCATGGCGGGCGTGCCGCGCGACATGAGGTTATCGAAACGGTATTGGAACTTCTGACGGAATGACGGTTTCATACAAGCCTCCAAAAATGGGATGGGTTGGATTGATTATAGGTTTTTTTGAGAAAGTTGCCAACAGCGATTGACTCCAATCGAATTCTGCTTATACTTGCCGTATAACGCGAGTGCGTCGCACTATGACATGTTGGAGGCGGACTATTTTGGCAGATGCTGCGTCTCCAACGAAAAACCTTCCCCTTTGGTGCGACGCACCCTCTGAAGGGAGATTTCCCATGATTACAAAATTGACCTGGTATGGACATGCGGCGCTGGGACTCGAAACCGGCGGATACAAAATCGTTGTTGATCCGTTCTTCGAGGGGAATCCCGCCGCGTCCCTCTCCCCTGAGGCTGTTGAGGCGGACTTCATCCTTATCAGCCACGGACACGGTGACCACGTGGGCGATGCGGTCGCGATAGCCAAACGCACAGACGCGACCGTCATCAGCGTCAACGAGATTGCGGGTTGGTTTGGGGAGCAGGGTGCCAAATCGCATGGTCAGCATCTTGGCGGCGGGTACAAACATCCATTCGGATATTTGAAATTGACTCTTGCCTTGCATGGTTCGGCATTGCCCGACGGCTCGAACGGCGGCAATCCCTGCGGTTTTTTGCTCACAACCAATGAAGGTAAGAAAATCTACCTGGCTCAAGATACCGGTTTATTTGGTGACATGAGATTGATCGGCGAGGAAGGGCTTGATCTTGCAGTCGTTCCCATCGGCGATAATTTCACCATGGGTCCTGACGACGCGCTGCGCGCGGTCAAATTTTTGCAGCCGAAAACAGTTATCCCAATTCACTATAATACCTGGGGGCTGATCGCACAGGATCCAAATGCCTGGGCTGAACGCGTCCAGAAAGAGACCAGCGCCAGGGCTGTGGTGTTGAAGCCTGGAGAAAGTTATTCACTTTAGTTTCTTCGCGTTGCGCGGGGCGAGCCAACAGGTGAGCGAAGCCAAAACGCGGAGTTTTACACCATTTTGGAAGCAGCCACCTTACTCATTTCCTGCTGAAATGTAAATTTACCAGGCTTCCCAAAAAGAAAACAAATAAGACCGCGACGACGACCTCGGCCGCCCAGCCGATGATCGGGACGAAGGTCAGGATTTCCAGGGCGGTGTCTTGCAACAGAGTGGAGATTCCCCACAACGCCGCGGCGGAATACCCGATTTCCTTCAAGCCGAGATTGAAATCATTTTCCCGCGCAAGGTGAACGATCATGTACACTTCCAGCGCGGTCAACAGCAGGGAGGTGCCTGGAATCGGAGCCGTGATCAAAGCGAGAACGCCCGCGATGAGGGTGTAGATGAGGATAAGGTTCATGGGTCGCTTCTGCATTAACACGACTTGCTATTGGGGTTTGGATTGGTTTTCCACTGGCAGACGTTTATGTTTTTCAACAATGATCTCCTTGTTTAGAATACGGACCTCGCCAACCATCAGCAGGCGCATGCCTTTGACGATATACTCAGCCAACTCCTCGTCTGAAATAACATCTCCTTCGATATCGAGTCGGAAACTCTGACCCTGAATTCCGCCGCCGTTGGTAAAGTCAATTTCGAAGTCGAATTTCACGCGTTTATCCATGAATACTCCTTCATCGCTCTCTCCCATTCGCCTAACTTCTCAGCTAATTGTCTGACCGTAAAATTCTGTAAAGCCACATTGCTCGCAACAAAATGCGACCAGTGCCTTGCGGGATTTCGATAAAGGCTTGCCTGAAAACATCTTGGAGAGATCGGGACCTGATTCGTCATCTGGTGCAAACACATACATATATTGGTTTCTCTCCACATATTCGTTGTACTTTAAGACCCTGCCCTGTGTCATTGTGCCATTACATTTTGGACATATTTTCGGTTCGGCCATTTCTGCCTCCTAATGGAATAGATCGAGGTTATTCGATTGCAAGCAAACTCAGACTCCAGCAACTACGGCAGGGAGTCGCTTCGTAGTTGGTTCTTCCAAGACATGTGTGCCTCCTTTGGTAACCCTCCCGTAAAATGATACCAGTGAAAAGTAGAAAACTCATGGCAA
>CAZIYY010000226.1:0-5136 GCA_964543585.1 uncultured Anaerolinea sp.
CGCCTTTTGAAGTATTCTTCAATCAGTCGGTTGCACTTCATACTTGAATCCAGGCCCATTAATAAGCGCCCCTCAACTGACTATAATAACTTGTGACCTGAACAATTCCATATGCAAGCGTTCGATCCAACAACAGACCGCGTTGATCGTCCAGCCTTTTTGTTTCCACTTGAGGTTCATATCTCCCATCCTTTCGCGTCAATGAAAAGGATTTCGACCATGCATAATTTCATCCATAAGCAAATAAGAAAAATAGGAGAGTAGATCATGAAGTCAAACGCCAAAACATTTGAGATAAAGCATCTAACAAATAAGGATTGGGCGACATTCAATTTACTGATCAACTTGTTCAACACGGTTTTTGAGGAAGAGCCTAAAACTGGAAGTGAAGCAAATTCGCTAAGATTGCTGAATAACAATCATTTTATTGCCATCGTGGCTCTCGCTGAGAACGAAGTGTTGGGAGGGTTAACGGCATACGAACTACCCATGTATTATTCGGACTCATCCGAGGTCTTTCTGTATGACCTGGCAGTAAAACCAGAACATCAAAGGTTGGGAATTGGAAAGGGATTAATTCAAAGCCTGAAAGAACACTGCATTAAGAATGGAATCAAGGAATTTTTTGTGATGGCGCACGAGGAAGACGAACATGCCATCGAGTTTTACCGCTCTACAGGCGGGAAAAGCGAGAAAGTGGTAAATTTTCTTTATGAAACAGGTGAAGAGTAAGAATGCATTGCTGCCAAGCAATCTAAATCGTATAGCGTTTTCCCTGTGACCTTTGAAAGGAGAACACATGAAAAGTGATGATAGCGCCAATTTCAAGAATCATCCTGTCGTTTCGCGTGAAGAGTGGCTCTCCGCACGAACTGCTTTCCTGGCGAAGGAAAAGGAGTTCACACGCTTGCGGGATGAACTGAGTCAGCAACGGCGCGAGCTCCCATGGGTGAAAGTTGACAAAGAGTATATCTTTGACGGACCAGACGGAAAAGTTACGCTGGCGGAACTCTTCGACAAACGAAGCCAGCTGATCATTTATCACTTTATGTTCAGCCCCGAATGGGACGAGGGCTGCCCGCACTGCTCTCATTGGGCGGACAATTTCAATGGGATCATTGTGCACTTAAACCAACGCGATGTGACTATGGTTGCTGTGTCGCGAGCGCCATACAGCAAGTTAGCGGCATATCACAAGCGGATGGGCTGGAGTTTCAAGTGGCTCTCATCGTTTGGCACAGATTTCAATTTCGATTATCACGTGTCGTTCACGCCGGAAGAAATGTCCAGGCAGGAAGCCTTTTATAATTTCACGTTGCAAGACCCCGGTGATGCGGACCGAGAGGGCGTCAGTGTATTTTATAAGGATGACAAGGGGACTATATTTCACACCTACTCAACGTACGCACGCGGCATCGACATGCTGAATGTAGATTACCAATATCTTGACCTGGTGCCAAAAGGTAGAGATGAGGCTGGTCAGGGACCTTTCTGGGTACAACGTCATGATGAATATGGTTGATAAAACTATCGTAACGATTATGTCACTCTGAGCGGAGAGTCTCTTTTCAGGGCAAGTCATAGGCAAGATCCGAGATTCTCACCTGCACTGCCCTGGCACCGCCCGCCAGGGCAGGTGTCGTCGCTTCGCTCCTCAGAATGACAAAAACAGGAGACAACCTCAAGTTGTCTCCTGTTTTCTATGGCAAATCAGCCTAACCACCAACTGAACATCCAATCAAATCCTGCTACAATACGCACAACCACCTATAAAGAGAATCCACGGAAAATCAACAACCACATCCCTTGCTCTTTCCTTCGTGAACTTCGTGCTCTTTGTGGTTAAAAAAGGAAACCTCCCATGACACAAACCTACGATGCAATCATAATCGGTGCGGGGGTGATGGGCGCCAGTATCGCCTTTCACCTCGCCGAGCGCGGACTCAAAGTCGCCATCCTCGAACGCAAGGTCACTGCCTCAGGCGCGACAGGTCACTCGAGCGGACTCGTCCGCATGCACTACGACCTCGCTGCCGAATCTGAGCTGACCTTCAAGAGTTATAAGCTGTATTTCAACAATTGGAAGGAACGCGTTGGTGGCGAATGTGGATTCATGCAAACGGGTTTCATGCAGATCGCCAAACGCGAGCATGAAGATAAACTGCGCGGTAACGTCGCCAACCAACAGCGCATCGGCATCAACACCTCCGTCATCTCGGCGGATGATGTGAAGAAACTCGTCCCTGATTTTCTCACCGACCAGTTCGACTTCGCCGCCTACGAACCCGATTCAGGTTATGCCGATGCGACCCTCACGGCAAACTCGTTCATCGAAGCCGCCAAACGCAACGGCGCAACGTTGATTCAAAATTGCGAGGTGACTGCCATCCACACGTCAGGCGGAGCCGTAAAAGGCGTCAGCACCACTCAAGGTGAATTTGCGGCGCCCACAGTGATCAGCGCGGCAGGCGCGTGGGCGAAGCATGTCGCAAAACTCGCCGATGTCGAAGTCCCGCTTGAGACGTGGACGCACGATGTGGCGTTCCTCCATCGCCCGCCTTCGCTTGGCAAAATCCCCGCGGTCATCGACGATACCATCAACTGCTACTTTCGCCCCGAGGGCAGTGCGCTGATCCTTGCCGCGGGCGAAGATGAAAGCCTGCGCGGCGAAGCGCCCGATGCCGAAGACCAAACGCCCACGCCCACCTTCGTTGAGAAACTCATTGATGCGATGGTCCAGCGCATTCCCAAAATCGAAGAGAGCGGCTTGCACTCCATCCACGTGGGGCGCGACGGCATCACCCCCGACCAGCGCGCCATCTACAGCGCGGCGGGTCCCGATGGTTTCTATCTCGCCTGCGGCTTGAGCGGCACGGGCTTCAAGACATCCCCCGCCGCAGGTGCAAGTTTGGTTGAATTGATTCTCGATGGCGCACCCAAAACTGTGGACATCACTCCCTTCCGCTTCTCACGCTTCGCCGAAGGTCAACTGCTCGAAGGGGAATATGGCTACGGTCATATTTGGAAATAGATTCTTTTTTTACCGCTAAGCACGCAAAGAGCGCAAAGTTTTTAAACGGCTTTCTTGGCGGACTTAGCGAGCTTCGCGGTTAGGAAATTAAGATAAAGACTGCGGAGGCATTTTTCTAGCTCCGCACTTTTTATTTTGACCCGCAACGCTTCAGACTCAGCCGAGGGTTGATTCGGTTACGAGGAGCGTTTTCTCATCTTTAGTTTTTCGACATATAATCATTACCATTATGATGAAATCTATAAATCTCCTTTTCACGAATAGCGTGCTTTGCCTATCTCTGTTGATTGTATCTTCGTGCACCAACTCATCAATTGCAACAAGCGAGTTCAAGACTCCTTCCCCAACATTAACTCCCAGTATTACTCCATCTCTAACACCAACTGCAACATTTATTCCTGTTACTCCATCATCTTCTGGCACCAAAGTTCCAGAAACAGCAGGAAAAATAACATTAGATAACATTGACCGTTTATCTTTGTTTGCCCAATGGGGAAATGGAAATGTTTATCAGGTTAGATATACGCCTGACGGTAATTTCATGATTGCTGGACATTCAACAGGATTGTTTTTCTACAATACAAATGATTATTCAATTGCAAAAGTAGTAAAAACTACTGAGCCAGTTTTCAGTATTGCAATTGCCCCTGATGGAAAAAGAGTTGCCGCAGCAATGTATGACCAAGTCATTTTGTACAACATATATGATTTAAGCATCATGACAACCATTAATGTCTCCACAAAAAACATGACTTTTTCACATGACGGGACATCTCTCGCAACAGCGGTTAACTCGGACCCAGATAATTATGTGGAACTTTGGGATATAGATAACGGCAAATCCACTCAACGGTTTGACAGCGATGACACCATTTCAGAAATCTTTTTTTCGCCTGACGGAAAATTTCTAGCTGCAGGTGGAAATCGCACGAAAATCTGGTCATTAGATGGAACAATGACAGATAAACAAGGACCATATGTTAGTGGGGGATATTCATCCAGCCTATCTTTCTTCCCCCACGAAAACCTAGTAGCGGAAGGAACAGATGCCAATGTAATCCATATATGGAAAATTCTTGAAAACGGCAGGATGGTGATTTATAAGACTATATTATTAACAGATTATCCCTTTGTGAGTTCTCTTTCTATCTCACCTGATGGGAAATGGCTCGCAGCAGGTACAACCAGAGGGCTTTTTGTATGGCGAACGGACACATGGAGACTAACACACAAACTTAATACTGAATATTCATGGTACAGCAGTATTGCATGGTCGCCCAACAGTAAAGAATTAATCTCATCATCAACTGAAAGAGGGCTGGAAGTTTGGGATGTAGAAAACGGTAACTTGAAAAAATCATTGTTTCAAATAGGCGGCACTTTAGATGCTCTGGCTTGGTCGCCATCAGCAGATAAAATCGCAATCAAGACACAAGAAGGCTTTACCTATTTACTACAAACTGAAAACGGTATATCAAATAAGAAATTTGAAAAATGGATTGTCGATAATCTAACCTTTTCTCCTGATGGACAAAAACTGGCAATAGGGTCACGAATTTGGATGACAGATGGCACATTATTCAAAGAAATTGGAGGCTCCTACTACGGCGCAACAAGTACAACATTTTCTCCAAGTGGAACAATGTTCGCCGCAGGCCGAAATATCAGTGATGACTATACACTTGAGAGCTTACAAGTATGGGGTTCAAAAGATTGGGGCGATTGGAGTTTAAGTAAATCCATCACTTTCGGGAAATGGGACGATTACATGATTCTCGATTTGGCGTTGGCGTCTCAACAGAATTTTATAGCCGTAGCATACACAGATATGACAGAGTTTTATGATAAAGATGCCATCAAGGTATTCAGCATAAACGATGAATCCTTGGTGCAATTATTGGAGTTGACAGGTTCGGAACATAGAGTATTTATTGAAACCATTTCATTCTCTCCTGATGAGAAATCCCTTGTTTCTCTTTCGAGTGAAGGAAATTATTCAATACCTGGCGGACGAAAATACAAGATAAGAATTTGGCGAAGTAATGACTGGGAGCTATTGGAAACCATTGGCATTATCCCAACTGAACAAAGAAAAGGAAATGTAC
>CAZIYY010000226.1:5165-6051 GCA_964543585.1 uncultured Anaerolinea sp.
GACGCAATATCTTGGTCTCCCGATGGAAGCATTTTCGCTATAGGGGTCCCCGATGGAACAATACAAATACGAAGAGCAGATAATGGGGATTTGCTGCAAACCATATCAGCCCATAATCTTTGGGTTGTAGGCGTTGCATTTTCACCTGATGGGCGTTATCTGGCTTCCATATGTATTGACGGTACTGTTAAGCTGTGGGGTGTGAAATAACAAAAACGGGAGTGTGGGTGAAGGGCGGTGCCCCCTCTGTCCTTCGGACATCTCCCCCAAATACGACGACGAAAATTTGGGATGCGGATTTGGGGGAGAAATTCTTCTGCAGACCTGACAGGTTTTCATAGAACCATGCCCGAGTCGAATCATTGTCCATGCGAGGGTTGAGGTTGACTCAGGTCACGCTGAAACCTGTCAGGTCTTGAGATACAACCAAACGAAAACGGGGCTGTGGGTGAAGCGCAGTTCGACCCCCTCTGTCCTTCGGACATCTCCCCCAAATACGACGACGAAATTTGGGATGCGGATTCAACGGTCAACTCGTCGGATTTGGGGAGAGAAAATTCCCTCACCCCGATTGTGACGATTAATCGGCGTGTCGGTTTGCCCCTCTCCCGCGGGGAGAGGGCATCGTGAGGGTTGATTCGGTTTCGAGTGGCGTTTTCTCTCCGTGACTTTTCTGTCATTTTGTTGTATTTTTGGATGAAGCGAGCGTATAATTAGTTCTACAAGGATTTGTTCGGAAAAAATCTTGGAAAATATTCCATTCGAATTCTTATCCAAAATAGCTCTACGTGAGTCAATTCTAAGTTATTGTCAATCAACAACTACTTTCAGTTACTGACTGTCTCATAATTTGGTAAAGTTTTCTGGATGTGCTAAAACTATAGCA
>CAZIYY010000227.1:0-6049 GCA_964543585.1 uncultured Anaerolinea sp.
TGGTGGTCTCGATATGCCCTTCGCAACGAACGCTCAGGGCTACTCGACCACCGAGAATTATTGTTATTGGAGTCTTTTATGACCACTCGATACTTCGGCGAACGGATCAAACGCAACGAAGACCCGCGTCTGCTTACGGGACAGGGATTGTATGTGGACGATGTGGATTTACCGAACATGCTCCACGTGGCATTTGTGCGGAGTCCGTATGCGCACGCGAAGATAAATAGCATTGATGTTTCGCAAGCATTACAGCGCGCAGGTGTAGTTGCCATTTACACTGCGAATGACTTGGGTGATTACTGGAAGCCAGGTCCGCTGCTTGTCTCTCCTCCACCTGTTGACAATATTATCTTCAATGAAAAAACGCAAGTTCCACTCGCAAAGGACAAGGTCAAGTTTGCGGGTGAGCCGATCGTGATGGTGCTGGCGGAGAGTCGTTACATTGCCGAAGATGCGCTTGCCGATATTCAAATTGACTATGAACCTCTCGAAGCAGTTGTTGATCTCGAAAAAGCATTACTATCAGATAGCACTTTAATTCATGAAGAGATTGGATCAAACGTTGCCGCGCATGTTGTACAAAGAAAAGGCGATTATGAAGCCGTAAAAGATAATGCTGCCTTAATTATTAAACGGCGATTTCTCTACGAGCACGGATGCGCCGCCGCTATTGAGAACCGCGGCATTGTCGCGGAATGGGATTCGCGTGCGGGGCGATTAACTGTCTGGGATACCACGCAGGCTCCCGTCGTGATTCGAAACGGACTCGCGGGAATGCTTGGGTTGTCGGAGCGGAGCGTGCGCGTCATCGCGCCGTTCATCGGCGGCGGATTTGGTCCGAAGATCATGATGTTCTATCAGGAGGAAGTGCTCGTGCCGTGGGCAGCGATGAAGTTGAACCGCCCCGTCAAATGGATCGAAGACCGCGCCGAAAATTTTGTCGCCACCACGCACGAGCGCGGACAAATCCACGACGCGGAAGCCGCGTTCGACAAGGACGGTCACATTCTCGGCGTGCATGATGTCTTTTTGCATGATACGGGTGCGTATGCGCCTTATGGCTTAACTGTGGCACTCAACTCGCAAGCCAACGTGCTCGGACCGTACGATATCAAAAACTATTACAGTGAGTTCACGGCGGTGTTCACCAACAAAACGATTGTCACGCCTTATCGCGGCGCGGGGCGTCAACATGGCGTGTTCGTGATTGAACGTCTGCTTGATCTGGCGGCAAAAGAACTCAAGATAGATCGCGCCGAAATTCGCCGCCGCAACTTTATTCAGCCAAATCAATTCCCATACAACAACGAAATTATTTATCAAGACTTTGCGCCCTTGGTCTACGATAGCGGCAACTATGAACCGTTGCTCGATCAAGCGATGGAAAAGATTGGCTACACAAACTTCGTCAACGAGATTCAGCCGAAATTACGCGCAGAAGGCAAACACGTTGGCATTGGGATTGTCGCGTATGTGGAAGGCACGGGCATCGGACCGTACGAAGGCGCGAAGGTGCAGGTGATGAGCAGTGGACGCGTCTCAGTCGTCACGGGCGTTGGCACGCAGGGACAGGGTCACTTCACGAGTTTCGCGCAGATCGTCGCGGAGCAGCTCGGCGTGGACGTTAATAAAATTGATGTCGTCACAGGCGACACCGACCAGTTCTATTGGGGCGCGGGGACGTTCGCCAGCCGCGGCGCGGTCGTTGCGGGCAATGCCATCAATGAAGCCGCGAAAGTTGTGCGCAAGAAAATTCTCAAACTCGCCTCCGAACATTTCAACGCGCCCGAAGATGAACTCGAACTCGCAGATGGCATGGTGAAAGTGCAGGACCTGCCGCGCATGTCCATTTCGCTGGGTGAACTCGCAGGCAAGGCGAACCCGATGCGCGGAGCTGTCAAACCTGGTACAGAGCCTGGTTTGGAAGCGACCAGCTATTTCGGTCCAGAAAGAGGCGCCACTGCCAGTGGCATCCACGCCATGATCGTGGAGGTCAATCCCGAGACGCTGCAGATCCACATCCAAAAATATCTCGTCGTGCACGATTGCGGCAAGGTCATCAATCCGCTGATCCTCGATGGGCAGATCCATGGCGGCGTGGCGCAGGGCATTGGCAATGCGTTTTACGAGCGGCTCGCCTACGACGAAAACGGGCAACTGCTCAACGGCACGTTCATGGATTATCACCTGCCCACGAGCCTGGATGTGCCGCGCATCGAAACGGGACATGGCGTAACGCTTTCGCCGCTCAACCCGCTGGGCGTGAAGGGCGCGGGCGAAGCGGGCGCGATTCCCGTCGGTCCGCTGTTTGCGCAGGCATTGGAAGATGCGTTGCACGATGTAGATTTTGAGATTTTGGAAATCCCGTTGAATTCAAATCGATTGTGGGAATTGGTGAGTGGGAAGTAGTAATTGGATGAAGTGCCCCGCTTCACGCTTCGCGAAGCCGATGATTGATTCTGACCATCGGCTTTTTGCTTTCCTTTTAGATTACTGTTATTTAACTACAATTGATTTTGCATAAGCCTCAATGAGGCTTGTTGCACCTTTATCGAGAAATCCCCCAACAGATTTGACTAATATTTTAAGAGAGTCCAGTTCTTTTTGTGACACTATACCCCCAACCATTTGTTTCTCCATTAACCATGCTTCAAATGTATTATCTCCTCGTATAGTACGCAATAATTCATCCGCTAACCACCATAACAATGAACCTTGGGAAATTTTATATCCGCTTTCAAAAATTTTATCACTTGCAATTATCCCAGAGCGTACCAATTCATCTAATTCAGGAGCGAGATAAGGCAGACTAGCCTTGATAGCACCTTGGTGAAAATCCTTTATTGCTAGCATATGTGGTGCTTGGAGCAAAGCGACAGCAACAATCGCTTTCCGTGTATGAACTGACCAAAAATGCCATAGGTCCCGATAATGGAGTTGCGTGGACTCGTAAACTTTTCGTCCCGCTATTAGATATCGCTGAATATTATCTTCGGTATATCCTTTGGATAAGTTCAAAAGAGAGGCAGTAGCAACCTGCAAAATAAATGGGTGCCCGCCAGAAACATCGCTGATAAACTGCTTGTCTGTTTGGGATAATCGATAGTTTTTATCATTTAGTATTTCAGCAACATCTCTCAAAGAAAGGACTGCTAACCTTACTGGCATAAAAAAGTTTAAGTATGGAGAACCTGTGTTATCAAAACGGTACAGAGATTCATTAAGACTTTCAAGCGATTGCCTCGTTGCTATGAGAGTTGTTAATCCTGAAGAAATAGATACGCCGCGTAATATACCGAAGAATTCAGAGCTAGCGAGAATAGGATGGGTAATTAAAGCATCGAATTCATCCAGCATCATAATCAATCTGTAATCTAATTTCTTTAGTTGACGAAAAAACGCTTCCAACTCAAAGGGTTGGTATTTGGAGTTTTTACAGAGTACATATCTTTTCAACAACAAATTGCTTCCTGATTGTTCCACTGTTTCACTAATTGTTGACAAGACTTGACCCCAGAATTGTGCTAGACTATATTCATGCGGCAACATTTGACAATTAATAAGACTAAAAACGTACTTTTTTCCTCTCTCACCATAAAGGGATTCAATATTTTCAGGAGAAATTAGATACTCAAGTAACCCAGTTTTTCCCATTCTAGGTTCAGCAATCAAAGCAATTCCTAGCCCGCCATCAATGCGATGGGCAATAGATTGTATAGTACGCTGTCTGCTTGGCAACCTATTTAATTCTATTAAAAAATTATTCTGCAATGGGTCAATCATGATGAACTCATATGGTATTTTTTAGTTATAAGAACTATTCTGCATATTAGACTATGCTCAGAATTATACACTCGTGTCAGTTTAACAACCAATGATTTTCTTCAAGACACTTTTTGATTATATGCAAGCATTTCCCCTATCCCACGCTTGCATCGTAACAGACCTCACCCCGATTGTGACGATTGATCGGCGTGTCCGTTTGCCCCTCTCCCAAGGGAGAGGGCATGGTGAGGGCGTTCTTTTCTCTTTGACGAGCAAGTTGGGTTTCCATAGCAATGCTTGTTTCAGGAGGCGTTGGTGGCAAAACAGGCAGAACTTGTCAAGGCGCTCGCTTTCAAGATGTTTTAGGGCGCAACTCCCAAAATTAAAACTGGAATGTCAATATCTGAAACTCCACGTTGTTGCAAATCCCAAACGAATTGTTCAAAATAAGAAACGCCCGACGACATATCTTCGGCTAATTCTTTTACTGGCACAATTTCTATGCCGACATCAATGAACCCCATATTGTGGAAGATTGTCATTTTGGCACAACCACTATAAATCGGTAGAGGCTTTTTGTTAAACTCAACATCGACTCCAAGATGGTTTTTTGTGAAATCAATTTTTGTGGGCGCTCGCTTTGGCTTAAGAGGTGGAAAATCATTGAAGATTTCCTGTGTTTTCCATCCCAATCTCGCAAATTCATCATTTATTGATCTTCCTATATTACGAGGGTTGTACAAGACTTTGTCAGATTTAGCTTTTTCTTCTACGCCTTTAGTTTTGTGGTCTTGTGCATTAATACGAGAGAGAATTTGAGTTATTTCTTCCAGTTCTATTGAATAATCTTTCTGAATGGATTCCGCGCCGCCATTGAAAGAATAAGTTCCGACGATTTTCATATCAACATTCCTTTCTATACCAATCCTGACTTCACACGACTAAACCAGCCAGCAACATTCACATATTCAAAGAACGTGCATAATTCACTTAAGCCGCTTACCTGAAAAGTTGGTCTTTTGATTTGCTTTACAAACAATGAACGCCTAATGTCATTCGATACAATGCTAAATCTCGGTTTCAAGTTTGGCGCTACCAAATGAACATCATTGAACCGCAACAATCCAGAATAAATCGGGGTGGAATGTTCTACCTCATATAGGGCTCTGATTTTATTTGAACCTCTTTCAAGCCAAATTACATCAATCTCCTGCAAGGTGTCTTGGATATTACCAAACTCAGGAGGCAACCCAGCCCTAAAATCAAATCTTTTTGTTAACGACCAATCCATTTTCAAACGATCACTTTGAGGAACCCAAATATCATAGCCTTTTACATCTCCGATAGCACCAAGAAATGTTTGAATTTGGGAATGAGAAAAATCTTGCAAAGGCTTCAACTTTTCTTCATCAATGATTGCGTCTAATTTATCCAAGCCAAATCTATCTTCCACATTAAAGCGTCCAGCACCCGCCACGTAGAATTCAGTAATATCTTCAAGAAAAACCATCGCTTTATACTGCCCATCACTTGCTGGTGAAGTAGAGCGAAAGACTTCTTCGTAATCTGAAAAAAGTAGCAACAGTGGTTCTTTTTGATTATCTCAAAGGAAACAAATAACAGATGGGAAACCTTCCAGCTTTTGTAAATCTTCCTCACGAAGACCATAAAATGTTTGTTTTCTAGTGTGAACTTTTGAGTAGCGAATGTATATTCTCGCTCCACCATCGCCGATTTCAAAAAGGGATTTTGTATTCTCCAGCCTTCTCAAATGCCCGTAACGTTTTGATAGCTCTTCCAAAAAAGAAGCCTTGATTAAGTTAGCCATAGACAGATTCCCTTCGCCTATCTTTCAAGGCTCAATATAGTTCAGCAATAATATCGGCTTGTTTTTCAAGATAGTGTTCAATCTCAACTCGGTTTTCATAATCTTTTCCAAGATTGTACGGTGGGGAAGTAATGATTAACTGAATTGAATTATCGGGAATTTCAGCAAGCAAATCTTTGATTTCACCGTTAAACAAAACAATATCAGAATCGCTTTTGAAGTGGCTGTCAATTGGTTTAGGGGTTTGAAAAAATGGTAGGCTCATAGGACTATTTTACTCTAATCAGGGAAAGCGAAATGAACAGGCTTTATTGAAGCTCATAACCCTCATCACAAGCGCTCTTTGAGTGTATGCCAGCATTGCCCCTATCCCACGCTTGCATCGTAAGGGACCTCACCCCGATTGTGACGATTGATCGGCGTGTCCGTTTGCCCCTCTCCCAAGGGAGAGGG
>CAZIYY010000228.1:0-1017 GCA_964543585.1 uncultured Anaerolinea sp.
TCGGCGAAGCCTGCCACTTCATTGACTTCATCACCTTCCTCGTTGGAGAGGTTCCCATCTCAGTGACCGCACACGCGTTACCCGATGGCGGCAAATATCGTGAGGATAATGTCTCGATGACATTCACATTTCCCGATGGCTCGATTGGAGTCATAGATTATCTCGCCAACGGTGACAAATCCTTCCCCAAAGAACGCGTCGAAGTGTTTTCTGGAGGCAAGATTGCAGTGCTGGACGATTTTGTTTCGTTGCAAATAATTCAGGATGGAAAGAAGAAAGAGGAAAGAGGAACACAGGATAAAGGCTGGGTTGGCGAATGGAAGGTATTTGTAAAATCCATCCGTGAAGGCGGCGAACCACCGATTCCCTATAAGCAGTTGATCGGCGTCACCAAGTCCACGTTCGCGGCGGTGGAGTCGTTGAGAACATCGAAGCCTATTACCATTCGATATCCAAATCTAGACACTATTGAGGACCACATATAATGAAATTTCAATTCACAAAAAACATTATCCTGTTCTTAACCATCTTGCCAGCCATGATGATGGCGTGCAATGGTGGGTTGCTTCCTTTGCCCACCGAGGAGACGCCGCAAGAGGCTACCCAACCACAAGTTTCAGGCTGGCACGTTTCAACTGCTCTGCCAAATGATGCTAGCGGAATCGAAGGCGTACAGACTTACGGCGACCGTCCCGAATATCATAACCATGTGGGTGTGATAACGGCTCCAAATGACAACATTCCTCCTGTGTTTGGCGAACATTTCCCCGCCTGGCAAAACTGCGGAATTTACGACCAGCCTGTTGAATTAGGTAATGCCTTACATTCCATGGAGCATGGCGCGGTCTGGTTGACGTATTCGCTCGCTCTGAGCCAATCGCAAATCGCAGATTTGCAAGAGTTCGTGCGCGGGCATGATTACGTGTTGATGAGCCCGTATCCGTCCCAGCCCAAACCTGTGGTGTTGAGCGCATGGGGTGTGCAACTCATTATCGATTCCCTGCCCGATGAGCGCAT
>CAZIYY010000228.1:1027-6003 GCA_964543585.1 uncultured Anaerolinea sp.
CCGCCATAACCGCCTCCGCCGAGGGACATCATCCCCTGCCCGATGAGCGCATCGAAAAATTCATTGCATATTATGAGAACGGTCCGCAAACCCCTGAGCTTGGCGCGCCGTGCAGCGGAGCGGTGGGAAGTCCATTGCCGTGATGACTCACGCATCCTTTGTCACCACCCCGCGCGGCTTATAAGCTCACATGCGAACTCGCGCTGGCATCGTGCTGATCGAAGACAGCAAGGTCGCGCTCATTGAACGTCACCGCGCAGGCTTGGACTATTTCGTTTTCCCTGGCGGTGGTGTGAACGAAGGCGAGACTCCCGAACAGGCCGCCATCCGTGAAGCCATGGAAGAGTTGGGTATCGAAGTGGCGATAAAACAAAAGGTGGCTGAAATCCATTTCGGTCGGACGAGCAGGCAAATCTATTTTCTGGTCGAACACGTCAATGGCGAGTTTGGATCAGGCGTTGGCGAAGAATATACGGATTCAGACCCGCAGAACCCCGAAGAAGGTGTTTACATCCCGATTTGGATGCCAGTCGCCGAGTTGTTACAGCGCAATAATATTTATCCTGCTGATCTGGCAAGACTTGTTGTAAAGTCCATGAAAGAAGGATGGGGGAAAGAACCAGTCGCTGTAATTGAGAGCCCTAAATGAAAGTCACCCTACTTGAAATTGTGAAGTATCTGAAATTGCTCGAAGAAACGCCGCGTCGCATCCTCGCTTTATCAAAAGGGATTGATGAGACGCTTTTGCAATTCAAGTCAGATGGGAAGCGCTGGTCTGCAAACGACATCCTCGCGCATCTTCGTTCCTGCGCGGATGTGTGGAGCGATAGCATTTACAGAATGCTCACAGAGGAAAACCCAACCGTGCCTGATCATCATCCTCGTCAGTGGATAAAGAAAACCAGTTACCCCACACTTCCATTCCACGAATCGTTTCAGGCTTTTGCAGCGCAACGGAAGAAATTATTGACGGTAATGAAAAAATTATCCTTTGAGGATTGGTCGCGTTCAGCGCTGATAGGAGAGCGCAGACACACGGTTTTCTCCCAAGCGCGTCGAACGGCGAAACATGAGCAGGAACACTGCGGGCAGATAGAGTCTCTGCTAAAATAAAGTTATGAAATCATGTCGCGGGAGACGCAAAGCGCATAGAGGTTGATTTTCTCAGTGATCTCTGTGTCTCTGTGGCGGAATGAACAAGGAGTCTTCCATGCCCAACATCCATTTCAATAAGTTCCATCGCTACAACGAACTCACGCGTCTCTTGAAGGCTTATGCAAAGGAATACCCGAATCTGATTCGGTTGGAGTCGATTGGGAAAAGCCATGAGGGGCGCGATGTCTGGTTGATCACGGCGACCAATTTCAAGTCGGGGAGCGACGCGGAGAAGCCCGCCTTTTGGGTGGATGGCAACATTCACGCGTCCGAGGTCACAGCCTGCGCAGCCGCGTTGTATCTTATACATTCATTGGTCACGCGCTATAAAAAGGATGCGAATGTCAAACGCGCACTGGACACACGCGCGTTCTATATCGTCCCGCGCGTCAACCCTGACGGCGCGGAGTGGGCGCTGGCCGATAGACCCAAGGAAATCCGTTCGAGTACGCGGCCGTATCCATATGTCGAAGATCCGATTGACGGTTTGATCGCCTGGGAGGATGCGGACGGCGATGGGCGCATTTTGCAAATGCGAATCGAAGACCCGAACGGCGCGTGGAGGTCGCATCCTGACGATCCGCGTTTGATGATTCGCCGCGACCCAATTGAAACGGGCGGCAAGTATTATCGCATTTTGCCAGAGGGCTTGTTGAAAAATTATGACGGCGTGACGATCAAGGTTCGCAGACCCAAGGAAGGTCTGGATTTGAATCGAAACTTTCCCGCGGCTTGGCGAACAGAAAACGAACAGAGCGGCGCGGGTCCCTATCCAACATCCGAGCCTGAAGCGCGTAATCTTGTTGACTTCATCGTGAAGCACCGGAACATTACAGGCACGATGTCATTCCATACGATGAGCGGCGTGTTACTGCGTCCGTATGATGACCGCCCCGATGATGACATGCCTACTTCCGACTTATGGACGTTTCAAAAGATCGGCGAAAAGGGAACGCAGATCACGGGTTATCCGCACATCTCTGTTTTTCATGATTTCAAATATCATCCCAAGCAAGTCATCACGGGCGGCTTTGATAATTGGACATATGAACACATGGGTTTGTTCTCGTGGACGGTCGAGTTTTGGAGTCCGATGAAGCAGGCAGGTATCGAAAATTTGAAATACATCGAGTGGTATCGCGAGCATCCCATCGAAGATGATTTCAAACTGCTCAAGTGGAACGACGAAGTATTGAAGGGCAAAGGCTACGTCAATTGGTACACGTACAAACATCCGCAACTCGGGCAGGTCGAATTGGGCGGATGGGATTTGATGAACATGTGGACGAATGTGCCGTTGAAATTTTTGGAAAAGGAGATCAGCCCATTCCCCGATTGGATTGTGTGGCACGCTCTCATCTCGCCGAAACTTGCCCTGCGGGAAACGAGCGTCACCTCCCTTTCAGCGGATTCGTTCCGCATTCGACTCGTGATCCAAAATGAAGGCTGGCTTTCCACTTATGTCACAAAGAAGGCGCTCGAAAAGAAATTGACGCGCGGTGTGATCGCCGAGATTGAACTGCCGCGCGGCGCGTCGTTGGGATCAGGCAAGGCGCGCGAAGAATTAGGCGAACTCGAGGGCCGCGCCGATAAACCCATCGCAACCGACCAAAGCGATGAAAGCACATCCGACCGAGTCAAAGTGGAATGGGTGGTCAAGGCAAAGAAGGGGACGAAGGTCAAATTGGTGGCGAAGCATGACCGGGCAGGGGTGGTGAGGGTGGACGTGGTGTTGAAGTAAGTAGAGGTGACTGTCACCCGCTTCGCGAAAGTGACAGTCACTTTGTTTGGGTCGGGAACTTTAAATTCTCCTCATCGTCATTCCATTAACGCCGAAGTAAAAATCCATTCACCCGGAGGTAAAATGAAATCTCGATCCGTTCTATTCACGTTGTCTGTTGTCATTGTTATGATCGCGCTTGCCGCATGTGGAGCCGCAGCGACCGACGCGCCCGCCTATGTTGCGGCTCCAGCAACCGAGGCGCCCGCTTTTGGTATTGATGAGTTTGGCAAAGTTGAACAACCTGTATCCAGCTCAGGCGAGGAAGTCGTCGGCGTCCCGCAATCAGATGCCGCTTTGTTACCTGCCGCCACCATGGCACCTGCCTTTGAGATTACCAATCCATCAGGGGATTTGACAGTCATTGAGCGCTCCAATCGCATGATCGTCAAGAATGCGGACGTCCGCTTGACGGTGAAAGATACCGATATAGCCATTGATCGCGCGACGCAAATCGTCGGTGACGCGGGTGGGTATATCGTCAGCTCACGCGTGTGGTATCAGGATTACTACGGCAATAACCTGAAGTACGCCACCATCACGATTGGTCTCCCCGTGGACGAGTTCGAACGCGCGCTTGTCCGTCTGCGTGACCTGGCTATCCGCGTGGTGGATGAAACTGCCTCAGGCGATGACGTGACCGAGCAATACGTGGACTTGCAATCGCAGTTGACGAATCTCGAAGCCACGCGCGCACGCATCCAGGAATTTCTCAAGGATACCAAGAGCGTGGACGAAGCCCTGCGCGTCAACCAGGAACTGGCGAATATCGAAGCGCAAATCGAGCAGATCAAGGGACGTATGAACTTTCTCTCCGACCGCTCCGCCTTCTCGACGATCACCCTCAATCTTGAACCCGAGTTCCCCATTCTGACTCCCACACCGACCTCGACACCGTATCCCACCGCCACACCCGTCCCCTGGAAGCCTGTGGATACGTTCAATGACGCGAAAGGCACAGTCACAGTTGTTTATCAGGGAATCGCCAACTTCCTGATCTGGCTGGTTGTGGTCATCCTGCCCATTGTCCTGCCGCCCGCGCTGATTTTGTGGGGTTTGTGGAAGTTGATGAACCGCAAGACGACCAAACCGAGCAGTGGGGCTTAGTAATTCGTAAATCGTAATTGGAACAGGGACAGCGCGTGATGGCTGTCCCTGTTTTATGTTTAAGTGATCCGAGCCACGGCTTGTTGATCTCAATTCAAAATATTGTAAATTATTGGGTAAAATCCATCCATGCCCTACTGGAAACTTTACTACCACTTCATTTGGGGCACAAAGAATCGCTTGCCGTTAATCGACTCCGCCCTTGAACCCGAGCTGTATCGCGCCATTGCGGCAAAGGCACAGGATATAGGCGGATTTGTGCATGCCATCGGTGAACCAACACTATTTGTTTTCAATTAAAATTACCGCTAAGAGCGCCAAGCTCGCGAAGAAAATTCGCTGGGAGTGAAAATGACAACAGATATTGAGGCAATTGCAACGGATATTGTTGACGCCGCGTACAAGGTTCATAAAGAATTTGGTCCCGGATTATTGGAGTCCGCATATCAACGCTGTCATGCTTATGAACTTCGCAAACGTGGACATATTGTTTTGACCGAATTAAAGCTGCTAATTCTTTATGATGGTCAGGAATTTGATGAGGGATATCGAATAGATGAATTGGTCGACGATCTTGTTATTGTCGAAAATAAATCTGTTGACGATGTTCATCCTATTCATATGGCGCAACTGATTACATATCTTAAACTCAAAAACATCAAACTCGGCTTTCTGATAAACTGGAACGTGAAGCTGATCAAGAACGGTATCCAAAGAGTTGTCAACGGACTTGAAGAACCACCTGCTCGAGCAGGCTTTATCAAAAGGTCATAAGACCTTTACCGCTAAGACCGCCAAGGTCGCGAAGAAAACCAATTAAAATCTTAGCGCCCTTTGCGAGCTTCGCGGTTCAAAAAAACGTGAACACCTTTACCCCCCAGTGTCAAGTACCCATTTTATATACCAATGATAAATAGACACGCTTCGCAGTCAG
>CAZIYY010000229.1:0-5990 GCA_964543585.1 uncultured Anaerolinea sp.
GCCATGAGTTTTCTACTTTTCACTGGTATCATTTTACGGGAGGGTTACCGAACGAAATAGCCAATGACCTCAATAATAATAAACAGTTTCATAGAGTTTGCTCCTTTTACTTCATAAACGATCTTGTAGAAACACCGCTAAGCCGTTAATAACAGGCAAAAGGTTACGGCTTATAGGGCAAAAAGTTTGGAAAAGGATAGTGGATAAGCTCAAGCGGGTCATGGTTTGTAGTTCCAGTAAAAGCCATTTCCGCTGCAAAAATGGATAGGTCTAATGATACGGCCTCCATCGGAATAAGAGCAAGTTCGCCAGCAAGCCCAAGCTGAGCTCCTGGAACCGTAAGGCTTATAACGGCTACTGCGCCGATTCCCCAACCTAAAAGACCGTCAACAATCCCCAGCTGAACCAGAAGCACCGCACCCACAATAGAAATCACTGGATTGGGATTGTCTTCCGTTGAAGGCTGTGTGAAGGTTGGCAACGTTACAGTTGGTGTAAGAGAAGGTGCGGGAGTAGGAATAGGGGTCGGCGTAGGTGTTGGTGTAGGTGTACCACCGTCATCTCCACCACCGCCGCCATTCGGATTACACATCGAACTGGAACAAGGAGGCGGAACGGGGTTGGGCAGGGTACAGCCTGTACCTCTTCCTGGACCTCCTGTGCCACAACCTTCGTCCTCCCAATGCCCAGTAGGGTCGGTGTATCGCAACGGATTATTTGTGACGTAGCTCATGCGATTCAGGCTCTGCGGATTGGCATAGCCCGGCACAATGCTATCGGGACTGAGGAAGCGTCCTAATTTGGGCGAATAGAATCTCGCGCCATAATGATAGATGCCCAACCCCGTCATCTCGCGTTGACCGGTGAACAAGCGGTCTGTAAGAATACTACCTGTTGCGACACGCGTTTCTCCGAATGGGTAATAACGATTTTCTCCAACAATATTCCCGCTGGCATCAGTGACCACGCTGGCAGAGCCTAAGTGATCTTTGAGAATGTAATACAGTGTACTATTGATTCGCATCGCGCCTGCAACAGGATAATATGTCACGGTGCGCGTCACAGAGCCGCCGGAGGTCTTGTCCACTTCATAGACTCCTCCCACGTAGATGGTCTTGCTTCCATCGGGTTTGATCTTCTTCACGAGACTTGCCCTGAGCCTGTCGAAGGGTTGCCATCTCCATCGTAGATGAATGTTGTCGTCTGCCCGCTGACTGCCACGGAAATTAATCGGTTCTCGGCATCGAATGTCTGGGTGTAGGAACAGGAATTTATTCTATACCTTTAAACCCAAATCATGAGCCAATTGTTTTCCGATTGGTGTTGCTCTGAACCAACATACATCGCCAATGTTGGGCGTCCTTCCAAGTTCATCCCATTCTCGCTCAATGTACTTAATTACCTCATCAATGGGCAGTGGTATAGGTTGAAATTTAAAGCCTCCAGAATCTTCGGCCTCGAAGTTGCCCGTTTCAATGAGCCCACTCTGTAATAAGTATCTAATTACTTCTATTGTTTTCTGGTGTACCCATTCCGGTAATTTATCTAAAGAATAGGCATCTTTGTTGACTCTCGTGATGACAAGCCAAAGCCCTGTATAATCATAAGCACATAGGGCTAATATCTTTTTATGTATATCTTGTAGTTCCATACTATTCCTATATTATATGGGCAGATGAAGCTTATCAATTGGAATACCTGGTATTCTGATATCAATCGTCGGCCCAAATTCCTCAGAATTCCGCGAACCAACTAGACCACCATTTGGCAATAGATATAGTTGACCAGGGTAGGGCTTCTTAGGAGTAAAGGGCGTGGCATCAACAGTAAGTGCATTGAATATTTCGTTCAATTCTTCCGCACTTGGTATGGTTAGTGTTCTCTCATCGTCGCCTTCCTGTGTGCCTATTGGGACGCCTCCCGGCATCAGAATATCTTCTGGGTCTTCTGTAAATATGTTCCATATATCTTCTGGTCCAAGTGGGATAAATATATCGGGCCCACCACCACCACCAAACACAGGGACAAATATGTCAGGCCCACCACCACCACCAAACACAGGGACGAAGATATCAGGCCCACCACCGCCAGACACAGGGACAAAGATATCAGGCCCACCACCGCCAGACACAGGGACAAAGATATCAGGCCCATTCTCATTGCCATTATTACTTGCACACGCAAGAGTGTTGCATCCCCCGCCACCAGTATTACCACCACTCCCACTGCCATTTCCACCGCCGCCACAGGCAAGAGTGTTACATCCTCCGCTGCCACCAGATGTATTGCAGTTAGAATTAAATATGTTGCATCCGCCTCCGCCACCGCCGCCACCAGCATCTACCATATGCCCAGTAGGATCAGTATATCTTAATGGATTATTTACCGTGTAACTAAAACGATTCAGGTTTTGCGGATTAGCATAGCCCGGCACAATGCTATCGGGACTCAGGAAGCGTCCTAATTTGGGCGAATAGAATCTCGCCCCATAATGATAGATACCCAAGCCCGTCATTTCTCGTTGTCCTGTGAACAAGCGGTCGGTAAGAATACTACCCGTCGCCGCACGAGTTTCGCCAAATGGGTAATAACGATTTTCTCCGACGATATTTCCGCTGGCATCGGTCACCACACTGGCTGAACCTAAGTGATCTTTCAGAATGTAGTACAAGGTACTATTGATGCGCATTGCACCTGCAACCGGATAATAGGTCACGGTGCGCGTGACACTGCCGCCGGAGGTCTTGTCCTCACGTGGATTTCTCCACAAAAGAAAGTGGAGTCCTTATATGTTTAGCAGTATCAAAATTGATAGAAGTAATCCTGTGAATCCGCCGAGTATGGCATATGCTCCATAGAGTCTTCTTCGTTGAATATATACATTCATAGCCTTTTGATATCTTCTTTCTCTTATGGACAAGGGCAACAGGCTTAAAATCCAAAAACTAATCTGCGCCATAAACAGCAAGGGATTTTGGTTCCGAAATACCATCAAAATACCTTTATATAGGTCACTAGCAGAGATTAAGAATATTATAAAGGCAACTGTAAAATCCACGATTTTCATTTCAACCATGATCTATCCTCGCTATTTATACTTTGTAGTCACGGTGATTGTAATATCACCCTTAAAATTGTCGTACAAACTATATCCACTAGCAACAGAGCCGGCTAGCGGTATCCATCGGGTTGATCGAGCGAGCAAACGAAGATTTGCTTCAATGCCGTTAGTTTCTATCGTTTGGATCAAGCCTCCTGGGCTTCCTTCCGCGGCATCAATGAGTGCTTTACCTGTTGCTACAACTTCTACAAATGTAATAACAGCATCTGCGATTTCCCCCGGGCCTTCGGGAAAGGCAACTAAAGCAATATCTCCTCCAATACCTGCAACATCAAGTGCTGCTTGTAGCTCATCTACATTATCCCAATCTACATAAAAATCAAAATCAAGATAAGGCTGCGGAGGTTGCGGATTCGTATACATCGGCCCAGGATATGGAGTTGGCGTACTGGTTGGAAAAGGAGTAGGTGTGGGAGTAGGAGTCGGAGTTGGAAGACAAACAACACTTGGGTTTGGCCCACTACAAGCATTACCACCTCCATCGTCCTTTCCTCCGTCGTTGCCACCGCCAGGGGCGGGAGGCAGGTTACAGCCCGTACCTCCTCCTGGGCCTCCTGTACCACAACCTTCGTCCTCCCAATGACCAGTAGGGTCGGTGTATCGCAACGGATTATTTGTGACATAGCTGAAACGATTCAGGTTCTGCGGATTGGCATAGCCCGGCACAATGCTATCGGGGCTGAGGAACCTCCCCAACTTGGGCGAATAAAATCTTGCCCCATAATGATAAATGCCCAAGCCCGTCATTTCTCTCTGCCCTGTAAACAAGCGGTCTGTAAGAATACTACCCGTCGCCGCACGAGTTTCGCCAAATGGGTAATAACGATTTTCCCCAACGATATTTCCGCTGGCATCAGTGACGACACTCGCAGAGCCAAGATGGTCTTTCAAGATGTAATACAGTGTACTATTAATTCGCATCGCGCCACCAGCGGGATAGTATGTCACGGTGCGCGTTACACTGCCGCCGGAGGTCTTGTCCACTTCATAGATTCCACCCACGCCTGCCCTGAGCCCAGTCGAAGGGTAGATGGTTTTGCTTCCATCAGGTTTGATCTTCTTCACGAGGTTGCCATCGCCATCGTACACGAACTGTGTAGTTTGTCCGCTGACAGTTACAGAAATCAGACGGTTTTCGGCATCAAACGTTTGAGTATAGGTCAAGCCGCCTTCGACGCGCTGAGTCACTTGCACCGCACTGCCACCGCGCTGGTGAGCGCGTAGGTGTGGTCGGCTCCCGTTGCAAAGGCGGCTTTTAGCAGGAAGAAAAAGTATGTTGGTAAGGTTCAGAGCAATTCCTCACAGAATCAACAACCGCTTATTTCGCAAGGCTTCACTCTTTTCTCAAGACGACAAATGAAAACTCCACGCTTGTTGTACCGGGAGGATAAATTTTTTCCACACGAATTAGAGCGATCTTACCTTCAGTAGTTCTTACACAAGCTATTACCCCTTCCTCGACAAAAATACCGCCTAGGTCGGTGTTGTTTCGGAGCATGTTTTCACAATACTCATAACTTAGATTATTAGCCCCTGAATGATTAGCATATGCCTCGTTAACATATGCGTCGTTAATATATGCATTGTTCAACCCAGATACACCATGACTTAGGGGAACGCTAGTGTTTTGCATAACAATGTCAGCTCTTTCATCATCCTTGGATACGAAACTGCCCGTATCCAAATCCATTGCAGTATTCATCACCCAGGGCCAACTTTCCCAGGGGCATAGTACAAACCTTCCAGAAAGGAGGGACAACCTATCAGGATTAGCGACAATTTGCGGCGGCGGAAGATGCTCACAAAAATCTTCCGAATCGGGCGTACTCCATGCTTTTAGCCCGGGCAACGAGAACAAATCCTCTGGAGTAATGATGATGGTTTTGTTATTCAAGGTAGGTGTTGCGGTAATTGCAGTGGTCGCTGAGGGGATAGCTGTTTTAGTCGGTAGCGGGGTTTGGGAGAAAGTCGGCACAAGACTGGGAACCAGCGCTGTGCTTTCAGCACAACTGCTCAAAACCAGACTGTAAAGGAGAACACAAGAGATGATAATTGTGAAGTTGAGTTTTTGATTCATAACCTACTCTTGGCTGAACTCATGGAACGTATGTACTAAACAAAAAGAGAGCCGCTTCCGCGTGACGGCGGTCTTCGAGAGTACTGCTATATATATCGACTCCAGTATTAACATCTTTTGATGTATAGGGTCCGCTGTCAATTGCCATTGCAGCCTCATGGTAGTTTCCGCTGTTCAATAATTCTGGTATTCCCTTTTCGCGAAACGGTTGCCCAGGTTCTCCGCCTGAGTTATACACATAGCTGACCAGAGCATCAAATTGTGCTTGAGTGAGGTCTGCTGTAACAGTCTTCTTAATAACAATTTCAGCAAAATAGATATCCTGTGCTAAGAAATCCTGTGCGCCAGACAGAGAGAGTGGCTTCCCTCCAAATTTGGGATTATAATGCTTCTTGATGGCTCCAGAACACTCCTCGGAATCAAGTACGTGGCCATAGCCAATAGTACAATTACCTCCTAAATCGTTATAAGGAATTGACGCAGGTTCTCCCTCCCAGTAAATGATAAAGCTCAAACCTTCTTCACTTGTTTTCATATCCTTTGGGTCTCCACCTCCACCTCCTCCACCACCCGGAGGAGGGACGGGGTTGGGCAGGTTACAGCCTGTACCTCCTCCTGGACCTCCTGTGCCACAGCCCTCATCCGCCCAATGACCAGTTGGATCAATGTATCGCAATGGATTATTTGTGACGTAACTAAAGCGATTCAGGCTCTGCGGATTGGCATAGCCCGGCACAATCTGTCAAGTACCCATTTTATATACCAATGATAAATAGACACGCTTCGCAGTCA
>CAZIYY010000230.1:0-314 GCA_964543585.1 uncultured Anaerolinea sp.
CACATCCTAGTTTTTCTAGTAGTTGGTATTTGGATACTTACGAAGATGTAAAAGAAGCCGGGATCAACCCACTCATTCATTACCTGAAATATGGAAGGAAGGAAGGGCGTGAGATCCGCCCCCAACGCAGTGGGATTGTTGAATCTCTGAACATGTCGTCGGCTTACAAAAATCCAACAAATGAGTTTTTAACATTTAGTTCGAGCAAACAAAAAATCTTTTGTATTGCAGGTTAAGGGAGAATCGATGATAGAAGACGGAATTTTAGACGGCGATTTTGTGGTGATGGAGGAAACAAACCAGGCAAACAACGG
>CAZIYY010000230.1:324-5974 GCA_964543585.1 uncultured Anaerolinea sp.
AGTGGCTGTAATAAAACTGGAACAACATCTCTTGAGCAGGCATTCAAAGATTTCGGTTATGAAGTCGGTGTACAATCGGAAGCGGAGTTTCTTATGGATGATTGGGCAGTACGTGATTTTCGACGGATCGTCCAGTACTGTAATACAGCAGACGCTTTTCAGGATGTGCCATTCAGTCTAGATTTTACATATCATATCCTTGATTATGCGTTTCCTGGTTCCAAATTCATTTTGACGATTAGAAATAATGCTGATGAGTGGTATCGGTCATTGGTGAGATTTCACGCCAAGCTGCTAGGAGTCAATGGATTACCAACGGCAAATGATTTGAAGAATTCTTCATATCGTCGTAAAGGTTGGATGTGGCGAAGTGCTCAGTATGCTTATGGAATTAATGAATCAACTCTCTATGATGAAAAAATTTACAGGGCTCATTATACAAATCATAACGCTCAGGTTTTGGAGTACTTCAGATTTCGTCCGCAGGATTTGCTGGTGTTGAACTTATCTGATCGGTCTGCCATGCAATCCTTTTGCGGATTTTTAGGGATAAAGTATGATGGCCGTGTCATGCCTCACTTAAATAAATCTGGGGAATAAAAGCCACCTGTCGAGTAGGGCGCGATGGGCTTGCGTGAAGCGGAGAAATAAGGTGAGCGCCAAGTTAATGCCAAGAATCGGCTACAAGTAATTGCTGTTTGAATCAATGGATTCTTGGCGATTCACCCGGTGGTATAATTTGCCGTCAAGTCAAAAACCAGGATGCTTTCGCCCAAGGATCAGGCGGCAGTTTCTTTTGTGCACGAACAGTAGTTTAAATGAATCCTCATCAAGCCCATCCTGCTACACCAATCGCCATGTTCACAAGCCTCTGGCACAACCGCCAGCTTATCTGGCAAATGACCCGGCGGGAAGTTGCGGGCCGCTATCGTGGCTCCCTCATGGGTCTGGCCTGGTCGTTTTTTATTCCAGTGCTCATGCTTATCGTTTATACCTTCGTTTTCTCGGTTGTCTTCAAAGCGCGCTGGGGCGTAAGCGGGGATGAAACCAGGACCGATTTTGCCATTATCCTCTTTGCAGGCATGATCGTGTTTGGGTTTTTTGCAGAAATTGTCAACCGCGCTCCGGGATTGATCGTTTCCAACGTTAATTACGTCAAAAAGGTGGTGTTCCCGCTGGAAATCCTGCCCTGGGTATCTTTGGGATCGGTGCTCTTCCATAGCCTCGTGAGTCTGGTTGTTTTGCTCCTGTTTCAGTTTGTTATCAACCGCTTCGTTCCATGGACGATTGTTTTTTTTCCGCTGGTCCTGTTGCCACTCATATTTGCCAGCCTGGGCGCTGCCTGGTTTCTAGCCTCGCTCGGGGTCTATGTGCGCGATGTCGGTCAGCTTACTGGCGTTTTTACCACAGTGCTTATGTTTGTATCGGCTGTGTTCTACCCGGTGTCGGCGTTGCCGGAGGCCTATCAAGCCTGGCTACGGCTTAACCCCCTTGTGCTCATCATCACCGAAAGCCGCAAGGTTCTGATTTTTGGCAGTTTGCCTGATTGGTTTTGGCTGTGCATCGCTTTGTTTGCAGGCTTTGGAATGGCCGCCGCCGGCTTCTGGTGGTTCCAGAAAACGCGCAAAGGGTTTGCTGATGTCCTCTAACGAATTCGCCATCAGGGTCGAAGGTCTCAGTAAGTGTTACTATATCTACAACCAGCCCCAGGACCGGCTCAAACAATCCATTATCCCGCGCTTGCAGGCGCTGACAGGCAGGACACCCAAAACCTACTTCCATGAGTTTTGGGCGTTGCGAAATGTCTCTTTCGAGCTTAAAAAAGGCGAAACAGTTGGAATTATCGGACGTAACGGCTCGGGCAAATCCACCTTGTTACAACTCATATGCGGCACGCTCACACCGACCCGCGGCTTGGTGTGGACCGATGGTCGTCTCGCGGCGCTTTTAGAACTCGGCTCCGGCTTCAACCCTGAATTTACCGGGCGGGAAAATGTTTATCTCAATGGCGCCGTTCTGGGACTCTCCAGGGATGAGATTAACGCCCGCTTTGATGATATTGCCGCCTTTGCCGACATTGGTGAATTCATCGACCAGCCAGTCAAAATGTACTCAAGCGGTATGTTTGTACGATTGACTTTCGCCATCAATATCATGTCTCAACCGGACATAATGATCGTTGATGAAGCGCTTGCAGTTGGCGATATGAAGTTTCAGGCGAAATGTATGACGGCACTAAAACGGAGACAGGAAGCGGGTACAACAGTGCTCTTTGTCAGCCATGATATGGGATCAATTAAGAGCCTGTGTTCACGTGTCATCTACCTTGAACACGGCGAGCTGAAAAGTGTGGGAACCGCAGCCCAGGTGGCAGAAGGCTATATTCGCATGATGCGGGAAGAGATGAACGAGGAGCAACGTCGTTTTAGTCCGGCTCCCCCTGAAAATTCTGAGAGGCAGGAAAATACGCCGGCCCTTTCGCACCCGGATACAGAGTTTAGGCTCAAGAAATCTGATGAATTTAGCCGGAGAGTGTCTCAATTTCGGTATGGAACCGGCGAAGCGCGCATTACGTATGTTGAGTTGCTCAATATGGGTGATGAACCGATCTCCATAGTCGGGTTTAATCAGAATGTCAAAATTCGGATTTATTTCGAAGCCTACAAACAAAAGCTCTTGTCGGTCAACTTTAACGTGATGGATGACAAGAAAAACCAAATTACTGGCACCAACTTTTTACTTGCTGGCCAGCCTCTTTTGGAAGCGGGCTCCGGAAATTCTTATCAGATAGATTATTCCATCCGTCTTCCTTTGCAGGAGGGGCGATATTCCATTCAAATGTCATTGACCGAACCCCGCATTCTTGAACAGACTTCCAATTTTGTTGACTTCATAGATGACGCTATTGTTTTTGAGATTTCAAGATGGGAGAGATCAAGAGTTTGGTCAAAGGTATACCTGTTTCCTTCAGTTGAAATTATTATACCTTCTCAAGTGTAGGTTCGGTTATTTTAAATCACAAGATGGCAGGTAAAAAAATGGAAAAAATCCTAATAACTGGTGTTGGTGGAGGTGTTGGGCAAAGCATCATTAAAGCATTACAAAACACTACATACGAGTTAGTGGGAGTTGACTCCGAAAAACTCGCGGTAGGCCTTCATTGCCTGCCAAGCTCATATCTTGGTTATTATGCATCTGACCCTAATTATATTGATAGACTTCTTGAGATTTGTCAGTATGAAGAATGTTCACTCATCTTCCCTGGACACGATGCTGAACTAGGAGCAATATCTGAGAATGCCGAAAATTTTATTTCAAATAATATTACCCCAGTTGTCAGTTCATTTGACGTAATCAGGATATGCGATGACAAAATGGAGACCAACATCTTCATAAGAAATCAACGATTACCTGCTCCTGAAACATTTCTTTTTAATGAAAGAAACAATAATCACCGCTTTCCAGTAGTATTAAAGCCGCAAAAAGGTGGTGCGAGATCAAGAAATATGTTTGTGGCTCGTACCCAAAACGAGTTTGATACATACAAATCTTTGGTCGATCCTGATAATTGTATTATACAAGAATACATCGACGGCGATGAATATACATGCGGATCAGTTACTCTTGGTGGCAAATGTAAAGGCGTTATTATTATGCGAAGAATCTTGAGAAATGGTGATACCTACAAAGCTTTTGTTGAAAAAAATGAACTGATTGAAACCACAGTCCGTGATGTTATTGAAAAATTAAAACCATTTGGGGCATGCAATGTGCAATTGCGTATGAGAAATGGTATTCCATATATCTTTGAGATTAATGCCCGTTGCTCAGGGACCACTGCTGCGCGAGCCCTAGCTGGCTTTAATGAACCTAAGATAATTGCCGACTACGTTTTGCACGGCATTGAGCCGGATTATTCCATAAAAAACATTAGTGTATTGCGATATTGGAAGGAACTTGTTATAGAAAACAAAAATATTGATGATTTGGACAAGATGAAGCATATAACAACGACACCATTACCTTTATGAGTCTGCTTATGAAAACTAAAATGCGAGTATTGGTTACAGGGGCATCGGGTTTCATCGGACAAACAGTTGTTGGCATCCTTGCAAATGGCGGTCATGATGTCATTGCTCTTTATAGAGAAAGAGAGTTGCCAACTGCCCTTCAGAATATGTGCCTTGATGCCATCAGGGGGGATATTTGTGACAAAAGCTTGTCAAGCAAGCTGTTTCCCAGTATTGACGTCGTTTGCCACTTAGCCGCTTTTATCCCTACTAATTATAGTGATATTAATAATGCCGAGAAGTGTTACCAAACAAATGCATTAGCGACACTTAACCTTGTGTCTGGAGCAGTCGCTCATAAAGTTAGTCGTTTTATTTACATATCAACAGGCAATATGTATGGTTTCTCGGATAGCATTGCCACCGAAAACGACCCTGTCTTCCCATCAGGAGTTGCTGCTCCATATTTTGTAAGTAAACTTGCAGGAGAGATCTATACGTCCCATGTATGTCAATCTTCAACCATGACCGGCATAATTTTAAGGGTAGGAACTCCCTACGGACCAGGGGAACCAAAAAACAAAGTAATTCCTTCATTTTTAACACAAGCTATTCTTGGAAATCAACTAAATATCTACCAGGGTGGCAAGCCCAGCTACAATTTCGTTTATGTTGAAGACGTAGCTGTATGTGTCGAAAAAGCCATTAAAAGAGGAGAATCTGGGATTTATAATGTTTCGTCCGGTGAAAGTACAAGCCTCAAAGAAGTAGCTGAGACTATTGCTTCCATTTTCAGCGACAGACAATTGAAAATAAATATAGAACCACCCACTTTGAATATCGCATTGGGTTTTCCTCCAATATCGATTGCAAAGGCAACAAGCGTGTGGGACTATAAACCACTAAATCTTAAGGATGGGCTTCATAAATATTTGGAAATCATTCAGAATGAAAATATTATCAAATGAAAATCATAATATTTTCAGATGTTCATGGAAACCTAATTGCTCTGGAGCAATTTATAGAAGCAACAAAGTATATTGCCGATTCATACATATGTTTAGGTGATGTTGTGAACTATGGCCCTTGGAACGATGAATGTTTACAGGGTATCACGGAGTTACCGAATATCGCTCTTCTCGAAGGAAATCATGAGGAACTTTTCAAAGGAACTATAGATGTTGAGAATGAACGGCCGTTAGTAAAATTATTTCACACTCATTCAATGCAATTTTTTACACGATTAGACTTAATCAAATCATTACCGAGGTATATCGACATAAACGATTATCGCTGTACACCCACAATTGGCAATCGCTCAATTTACCCAGACACAGCAATTACCATAGAACAAAACTTTATTATTGGACATTCTCATCACCAGCACAAAATTGAAAGGTCAAATTATTTTTTAATTAACCCTGGAAGTGTCGGGCAAAATCGCAAGTGGATCAATTTAATCGACTATCTTGTCTTTGATACAACCAACAATGAATTTATCTTTAAGTCTATAGTATATGACGCCGATAAGTTCACCTCTGAATTAAGAGCTAGGAATTATCCTCTTGAATGTATTCATTATTACCCCTGGATTCAAGTATGAAGTGCAACCGACTGATTGAAGAATACTTCAAAAGGCG
>CAZIYY010000231.1:0-5922 GCA_964543585.1 uncultured Anaerolinea sp.
GCTCTTACTATACTTCAAATCACTTCAACTTGACCACTACCTTGCGCTTTTTGATTCAAGCCGTTATGGTTCTCTCCAAGCCGATAGATAGCTACGAGGCGCTGCAAAGGGCGGGTCATTTTATGGTACAATAATTTTAGAACATTTTTTCTGTTTCCATGCGAAAGGAGCATATCGTGAGCAAAAAGGTAATGGTCTTCGTTGGGACAAGCAAGGGCGGCTTTATCTTCAGCAGTGATGCCGGGCGCAAAAACTGGCAGATCAGCGATATTCAATTCAAGAGTTGGAACGTGATGCACGTGCAGATGGACACGCGTGACCAGCGTTTGCACGCCGCAGTCAGCCATAACGTCTACGGTCCAACTACCCACTATTCAGATGACTTCGGCAAGACGTGGACCCAGGCGCTCCAGTCGCCGGCGATCACGCGCGCATCGAAATCTGGGAGACCGTTGATCACACCCGCTGAGGCGGAAAATTCGGCAAGAGATGACAGCGTTAGAGCGCAGCCTGAGAAGATGATCAAAGTATGGAACATTACCCCCGGACGTGAGAATGAGCAGGATGTCTTATATGCCGGCGCCGAGCCGGCCTCGTTGTTCATCTCAAAAGATCGCGGCGAGACGTGGACTCTCAATGACGGTCTATTCGATCATCCTCACCGAGGCGTATGGTTTCCGGGAAACGGCGGGTTGTGCCTGCATACGATATTGTTGGACCCGTTGGATGCAAAGCGAATGTATATTGCTGTCTCAACGGGAGGCTGTTATCGCACCGATGACGGGGGACAGAGTTGGTCGCCATACAACAGGAATGTGCGCGCGGATTTTCTCCCGAACAAATTTCCCGAGTACGGACAGTGCGTGCATAAAATGGCGATGCATCCATCCACCCCTCAAACGCTTTATCAACAAAATCATTGCGGCGTGTATCGCAGTGACAATGCAGGCGAAGATTGGACGGATATTGGTGATGGCAAACTGCCCAGCCGCTTTGGCTTTCCCATTGCCGTGCATCCCACCGATCCGCGCACGATCTATGTTGTGCTAGAGGAAAGCGACGAGTATCATATGAGTGTGGACGGTAAATTTGCCGTGTGGCGCAGTCGCGACGCGGGCGACTCCTGGCAGAGGATGACGAAAGGACTGCCCGAGCGAGCGCATTTGGATGTCCTGCGCGAAGCCATGGCGACGGATACTTTTGAGGATGCAGGCATTTATATCGGCACGAACACAGGTCAATTATTTTACAGCCGCGATTCAGGCGCCAGTTGGGAACTGATGGCGGATTTCCTGCCCCCGATACGTTCTGTTGAAACGGCAGTTGTCGTTTGATGCAGTAGCATGACCATGTTCCAAGACCGCCATGTTTCAGGGTAAAGAGTGTTACAATGCACGCGGATACGACAACACTATTTTTCTGAGAGTGAGTATATGGCTTCCGCCGGGGACCGCATTCTACTCGTTGAAAACGATCCTGAAATCAGCGACATCATTGCCCGTCAAGCCCTCAAGTCTGTCGGCTACCAGGTGGATGTTGTCGCTGATTCGTCGTCTGCCATCAAACGCTCGCTTCAGACTCCCCCAGACCTGATTATTGCGGATTTGAATATCCCCGGCTTGAGCGCGAAGGATTTGCTTGTCGCGCTCACCGCCCAAGGTGTGAATACGCCCCTGCTTGTTATCGCGGCAAAAGGACAGGAGAAGGATATCATTCAAGCCTTCCGCCTCGGCGCGGCGGATTATCTGCTATGGCCCGCGCGCGACGCCGAAGTGGTTTCAGTCGTTGAACGCGTGCTCAAAAGCGTGCATGATGTGCGCGACCGCCAGCGCCTCGACCTGAAATTGAGCGAAACGAACCACGAACTTCAGCGAGTCGCGCGCGAACTGACAGCCATCATCAACATCGGCAAGGCGGTCATCTCCATCACGGATCAGCGCGTGTTGTTCCAAAAGATCGTGGACGGCGCCGCGCACGTTGCCGAGGCAAATGTCGCATGGCTGCTGGTTCGTGATGAAGGAAGCAAGGCATTCCTGCTCACTGCGCAGCGCGGGCTTCCCGAGGTATGGTCGAAGAAAATGAACATGCCCCTGGATGACGGCATCAGCGGGTTGGTGGCTCTATCCGGCGAAACGCTCTCGATTGCGGGTGAACCGCTGCTCAAGTTCAGGATCGCCAATTTGGGGAAGTCTGCCTGCGCTGTACCAATCAAAGTCCAAAATGAAGTCATCGGTATGCTGGTTGTTGTTCGCAAGGAGGCGCGTCCGTTTGAAAAGATCGAGCAGACCTTGCTGGAGGCTGTCTCGGATTATGCTTCGATCTCGTTTGTGAACGTCAGGTTGTTCCGAGCCTTGAAAGATTCTGTGGACGCGTCGAAGGCAGGGGAGAAGCGGCAGAATGCCATCCTTGAATCGGTGCGCAGTTCCATCATGGAGGAGTTGCAAGCCGCGACCTATCCGATGGATTTATTGTTGACCGAAAAACAAGGGCAGCTTTCTGCCTATCAACGGCAGGCCCTGCAAACGGCGCGCGCCGCGCTCCAACGCCTGGCGCGCGCCGCGGAAAAAACCACGCCGCCTGTTCCCGTTGCGTTGAAAAAGCAGTAAAATCCCATTATTACCATGCCAAAACCCGATCTCATCCTGCTGGCGCTGGAAGAATCTGCCATTCTGAAATTGATGGACAGCGCCCTGCATGCCGTCAAATATGAAACGGCAATCGCCAAAGATACGCAATCATTGTCGCGCATATTACAGGAATCAAACCCGGCCTTGTTATTGATCGGGGATAAGTTCGGCGGGCACGATGCCCTGAAAATTTCAAAGGAATTGCTTGAACGCTTCCCGACCCTGCCCGTTCTGATCTACACCCAGAAGCCAACACCTGAATTGATCAAGGGCATTTTCCGACTTGGTTTGAGCGGCTACATCTTCCCTCCGCTAAAAACGGACGATATTATCGACGCCGTGGAAAGCAGCCTTAGGAACGCGCATCGTTTCGGCGATTGGTTGCGCCGCGAAGTGAAGCGCACCACCGCCTCATTGCAGAAGCGCGCGCAGATCTCTGAAGCCGAACGCTTACGGTTGGAGTCAGTCTTCAATAATATCCATGACAGCGTGATGATCCTGGATGAGGAGAATAAGATCCTTTTGGCGAACCCAGCCATGTGCCGGGCTTTCGGGTTGGACCCGCGCTCAACAACTGGCAAGCCTATGTTGGATGTCATCATGAATCCGGATTTGCGGGCATTGATCGCGCGAACAGATGATGACGATCCGCTGAAATATCATGAAGTCGGATTTCCGGATGGCAGGGTCGGCAACGCCCAGATTGCTTCGATCACAGATGTGGGATACGCCATCACAATGCAGGACATTACCTACCTGAAAGAAATGGACCGCATCAGGAGCGAGTTCGTCAATACCGTCTCACATGACCTGCGTTCGCCCCTCACATCCGTCATCGGCTATGCAGAACTTGTGGAACGCGCCGGCCCGCTCAACGAGAATCAGCAGGATTTCCTGAACCGAATTCAGGACAGCGTTCAACATATCACCGCCCTGATCAACGACCTGCTCGACATGGGCGGTATTGAAGCGGGGCTGGATGTGCGCCGCGAGTACGTTCAACTGGAAAGCATCCTGCGCTATACGCTGGATATGCTGCAGGGGCAGATAAAATCCAAGCGCCTCAAAATCCATACGGATGTCGCTCCATCCATGCCCGCCCTGCGCGCAAACCCCATTCGTCTCAGGCAGGTCCTTGATAATGTAATCGGGAACGCGATCAAATATTCGCACGCCAGCGGGGAAGTAAAAATATCCATTCATTCAGAGGGCGACCAGGTGATACTGCAAGTCGTGGATCAGGGACCCGGAATCGCCCCCGCAGACCAGCCACACGTCTTCGATAAATTCTATCGAGGGAGTAACATTGCTTCCAACGTTATAGGGTCGGGGCTGGGACTTGCCATTGTGAAAACCATTGTGGAAAACCATCAGGGACGCATCTGGTTGGAATCCACTTTGGGAAAAGGCAGTTCATTCACGATTGTTCTCCCAATCCATACCGAACCCGTTCAAGCGGGAAAGAAATAATTTATTCTCTCGATGGCTTGAGCGAAGTAAAGGTGTGATTTCCCGGGATAAATTCCCTGGCCTGCTGGATGGCGTGTTCGGAGTTTCGATAAGCGATCACCGTCAAATTTAGATCGGGGTTTCCGCTAATCATCTTTGAAACCTTGCGTCCTTCGTGATACAAAGCCAGCACGGGCTTTCCCAATCCCAGCGCAAAACCAATTTCATAACCCACGCCATGAGAGGGTACGCTGACCTCCGCGATCAATATATCACTTGCGCGAATCCAGGAAACGTCGCGCGCATAGACCTCATGCGGATCAATGACCGCTTCCACCGACGTTACGCCGGATCCCGCCAAATGAGCGGTCGGAACCTCATGGCCATCCTCCGTCAACGCGTGGACAATTGCCTGATACGCGGACTCAAACTCGCGTCCGCCAGTGATCGAGCAGGCAAAGTAGATATTCATTTTTTCGGCAACTGCGAAAGGATGGAATTCCTCTGCCGCTTCTGAGGGGGCGGATTCGGATCAATACCCGAGCGCATGCTTTCCAGTTCGGAACTGAAGCGCATCCAATCTTGCACGAGGATCACAAGGTGCGGCGTCTTATCCTTGAAAAAGAATCTCGAAAGAAAAAACCTAAGCACGAACGGCGAAATCGGATACCCGTTTAGGTCGATCACCATGGCGGTCCTGCCAGCCAGCGGTGCAAAAATATCCTGCACCCAACCCGAAAGACTCTTATGCGGGAACAGGTAGCGCATCTCGGTTGTGGTTGTCTTTTTGATGCGCTTGTACGAAATATTGATGCGCATGAAAGGCGTGACAAATTTCAGGTAAGCAGGGAAGGGCTGGACGTAGGCAACATGGCGCATGACCAGGAAGAAAACGCCGATCAAGATCGCCAGCGCGCCGATCCCTGCAAAGAGTTGCCAGCGCCACGGCAGGAATTGCGCCATCGGTTCGATATATTCACTGTAAGCCAGCGCGAACATCCCAAGCCCCATCGCGATCATCGCGGGCCACCAGCGATTAAGCATGTGCTGATAAACGATCAGTGGAAATTTGGTGCCGCCGCGCGCCATCGCTCAATCATCCTCGTTCATGGGAATGGATAACCCTCTTCCTTCCCTGACTTCGACCTGGCCGCCGTTTAATTGGCCGCTCAATTTCCTGATCGCCTGTGAAAGGTCTTCCCCGCGCAGGCTGAAGGTTACGTCGCCGCGCGTCTTCTCGATGATGCCGCGCGCCAGGTCAGTCTGGCGGCGCAGGCCGTTCGTGATCGCGTCCGGGTAATCCATTGTCACTAGCACCGAGTAGATTTCATCCATGTAACCGAGCAGTCGTTCGGCTTCCTGTGAATAACCGGAACGAAGGATGTCCAATGTGCGGCGGCGCAGTTCACCGACGACCTCCGCCAATCCGTTGAGATAGGTCGCATCTTCCACACCCAATTCTTCGGGAGTCAGAAGCGGCTGGTTTTGGATCAACGCGCAAGTGACGTTCGCTTCGACGAATTCCTTGAGGCCATCCTGCGTGTACCCCGCGTAAAAAAGATCGGGATGTTCTTTCAGATCGCTTCGTAATTTATCTGCCAGGGTTTGCGCTTCGCTCAATTGCATTTCCATCGCATCCTTGTCGTTCCTGTGGACCGCGCGTATGGCGAGCGAGCAGGCGCGCGTGAGTTGACGCGCTTGCGCCAGCGCCCGATCCCGCATCGCAGTGCGGACGTCGAATTTCTGGCGGATCTGGTCGGCAATATTTTCGAGCTTGTGCATAATACCTGCGCTTTCAATAGTAGGTAGGACACCCTATGCAATGCCATTCCGAGCGTAGCGACAC
>CAZIYY010000232.1:0-5913 GCA_964543585.1 uncultured Anaerolinea sp.
AAATCAGGCGGAGTTTTTGTCACGATCGCCGCACGCCTCGCAGATGATGCCGGGCAGAAACAAGGTGTTCGAGCAATGAACTCGGGCCGCGCCCCCGGAGACAAATTGCAGACGATTTCGGAATTGCTTGAGTCAAAGGAGATCAAACCAGTCGTTGGAGCCATTTTTCCACTTGCGGATGCTCGGAAAGCACAAGAACTGAGTCAAACTGGTCACGGCCGCGGGCGAATCATCCTGCACATCACTGATTAACAGAACCTTGATAAGAAGAACATCATGACTGCCTTCACTTCATCTGTTCAACTCCGTAAACTTTGGTGGGTCGGCCCGTTGACGGTCCTTGCGTCTATTGTTGGCGTGTTGATCGTGCGCGTGATCGCTGTTGCAATATTACGACCTAATCCAGTGCCAATTGCATTGGGATGGATAGCGCCAATTGTTTTTACTTTGGTGTTATGCACAGGCGCGGTGCTGGTGTTTGCTCTGATTGGGCGATTTGCGAAGAACCCGATCCGCACCTATCAAATCATTGCGTTCGTTGTTTTGCTGCTCACCTTTCTCCCCGATATTGGCTTTGCCACTGCGCCCTTCCCAGGCGCGAACTGGCCGAACGCCATCGCCTTGATGGTGATGCATGTGATGGCATGGGCAATTACCGTTACAATGCTGACGAAGTTGAGCGTTCCAGAATCCAAATAGAAAGAATCTGCGATAACCGCTCGTCTTAATTCTGTAAGGAGATAGATAATGAGCGTTTTACCAAATTCAGAAACCAAAACAGAATTTTCCATCCACCCGGCGACGATGATTGGACATGTCTCGCTCAAGGTCGCAAACCTTGAGAACGAGCTCGCGTTTTACCAACAGGCCATGGGCTTCAAATTGCAGTGGCGCGAGGGGAACAAGGCGGGTCTCGGCGCTGACGGCGCGGATTTATTGCGCCTCACTGAGGAACCAAACCTAAAGAAATATCGCGGTGTGACGGGTTTGTATCATGTCGCTTACCTCTTTCCCAACCGACATGAACTGGCAATTGCCATGGCGCGTCTCTTTGCGTTGAAATATCCCAACAGTCCAACAGATCACATTATGACCAAGACCACCTACCTCGACGACCTCGAAGGCAACGGCATTGAGTTATATTGCGAATCTCCTGAAGACGGCACCTGGACTATGTCGGACGGCAAATTCGAAACGCGCCGCGCAGACGGCTCATGGAGCGACGGGCGCGAACCTTTGGATGTGGACGCGTTATTTAGCCATCTCAAGCAAGATGACCGTCTCGATGCTTCCATTCCAAAAGAAACGCGTGTGGGTCACGTTCATTTGCACGTCCGTAATGTGGCTGAAGCTGTGGATTTTTATCACGGTATCATCGGCTTTGATATCATGGGCGTGGCAAAAGAATTCCAGATGGGATTCGTCTCGGCAGGCGGGTATCACCATCATCTTGGGTTGAATACATGGCAGGGCGCAGGCGCGCCCCCTCCGCCAGCCGATGCGGTCGGTCTGCGTTACTTCACAGTTGAACTGCCAAATCAACAAGCGTTGGATGAAGTCATCGCGCGAGTTGATAAAGCAGGAATTGCATCAAACAAAACTGACGATGGGCTTCTTATTTATGACCCGTCGCAAAATGGCGTGATATTGACGGTCCGCTCAAAATAGATTGTAATTTCGAGAGACCCTGAATCATTCGGGGTCTTTTTGTTTTGTTGTAAGAATTAGAAGCGCAGAAGAATCAGTGACTCAAATGACCAGCGATGTCAACTCACCCCGCAAATGGGAAGCGGATTATCAGCGCGGTTCAGATGGATGGGACCTGGGCGGACCGACTCCCATTTTCAAACGACTCGTATCCGCCCAGCACTTCAAGCCTGGACGAATGATCGTCCTCGGCGCTGGACGCGGTCACGACGCCCGTGAATTTTCCCGCCATGGATTCAAAGTAACTGCGGTTGATTTTTCTCCGTATGTCGTGGGGCAAATGCGTGAACTGTCTGAGCCGGACGCGCCAATCGAAATTCTGCAACACGATATTTTCACATTGCCTGATGAACTGAATGGCTCGTTTGATTATTTGCTTGAATACACCTGCTTCTGCGCAATCGACCCGGGGCGCCGCGCCGAATATGCAGATCTGGTCACACGCCTGCTTAAGTGTGATGGAATTTATATTGATCTTGCATTTCCGCTCGATGGCCGCAAGGGCGGACCTCCATATGCAGTCACGGAATCCGAAATATTTGATTTGTTCCTCAGCAGGGGCTACAAACTGATCTCGCGCGAAAAGCCTGAAGATTCAGTGAGACCGCGTCGTCACGCGGAGGAATTATTCATCTTTCAAAAGGCAAAATAATTCGTTGACCCCATCCCTTGACTCTACCCCTTGGGGAGATTGTATACTGCCAATATGAATCAGCAAAAGGATCTGCTCTCCATTGGGGCTTTTGCCAATATGACCCGACTCTCGATCAAGGCGCTCAGGTTGTACGATCAATTGGAGATTCTCCAGCCGCGTCACGTCGACCCGCAATCTGGTTACCGTTACTATGAGCCCGATCAACTCTCGAGCGCGCGCATGATCCGGAACATGCGCGATATGGACATGCCGCTTGCCACCATCCGGCGGGTGCTTGCGGTATTGCCAGTATCCCAGGCACAAGCCGAATTGCTGGTGCGCCAGTATTTGGAGTTGCGTAAGAGGCAACTTGAGCAGATCCAGGAGCAGGCTCGTCAATTCACCCAAAAACTAAAACCGGAGGCAAAAACCATGAGTCTTGAAGTTGTTGTAAAGGAAATTACATCTCAACAGATCATCAGCATTACCCGCCGCCACAAAGTGGACGGGTTGGGCGAACAGGAGGAGAAGGACATTGGCGAGTTGTTTGCGCTTGCAAACGATTACGGCGCGCACGTGAAGGGCGAGCCTTTCGGCATCTATCACGGTCCTGTCAATGAAACGGAGGACGGTCCCGTTGAGACCTGCATCGCTGTCGAAGGAAGCGTCGAGGGCCGGGGCAACATCGAAGTCAAGCAACTGGAGGGCGGGAAGGCAGCGTGTGTCACCATCCACGGCGAACTATGCCACTACCCCGAACTGCTCGCCGCTTACGACGCCGCCGCCGATTGGATCCAAAAGAACGGCTACGAAATGACCCAGCCGCCGCGCGAGGTCTGGTACACGGGACCCGGTCCCGATGCGAAGTGGGAAATCGTCTGGCTGTTCAAGTAATGCAAGTAGGTCACGCCTCAGACGTGACCTACACTGTTCCACTGATTCCATCCGTTGGAGTGAGCGTTGTCCTGCTCGATGGGTTGACCATTGCCCATTAAGACAGGACAGGAGTCCGAAAATCATGAACAAAACACTTATTGCCTATACCGGCAATAGCGCATATTGTTACAGCAACAGCTTGCACATGTGCCTTAATGAAGCAGGTATGGCTCATTTGCCCACCCCGAGTTTGATCGAGTGCATGACGGGGATGCCTTTTGGAGCCACTTTCCTGCAACTCGAAAGCCCTATGTTTTTTCCCAATCCCAGTCCCATAGACCCTGACACTGGAGTGACGCGCGCCCTTGAAGTGCTTGGATGGGAGTGTGAGCTATGGTGCGGTGATGAAGCGGACGCCGCGAGCGACAAACTTCGAGAGGCGTTGAGACTGGGACCCGTGCTGCTTGGTCCTCTTGACATGGGTTTCCTGTCGTATGATCCCAATCATCAATATAAGCGCGGCGGCGATCACTATATCGTTGCGCTCAAAATACAGGGCGGGATGGTGCAGGTGCATGACCCGCAACTCTATCCTTTTGTTGTCCTGCCTCTTGCCGATATCATACGCGCTTTGTATGCCAGGGACTTGGGATATGCCAAACACGCCTATACCCTGCGGTTCAACTTTCAAGCCAGACGAAGCAATACTCGAAGCACGATGCTCGACACCGCGCTTGGCAATGCCCAGGAACTGATCCGCGCTCATCCAACTGGACCTGTCGTCTATGGCGGTCCGGGCGCCTTTACGATGGTTGCCGATATACTTCGTCACAACCCCTTGAATGACCTTACCGACCTGCTCGTACAATTTGCCTTACCCGTTGGCGCCCGCCGTTGCATTGACGCCGCTGGTTTTCTCGAAGAAGTGGGCAGGGTTGATGCCGCAAACCTGTTCGTCTCGAAGGCGGAGGCTTTTGGGAGAGCACAGTATTATGGCGTTCAACAGAAATGGGATCAGTTTGTAACATTATTTGACGACCTGGCGCAAATGGAGGCAGATATCGCGGCGCGTCTCTGAACGTGTTTACTTCAGCGCTTTCACTACATTCCGTCCGCTTACCCCACTGACCCCTCCGCCGCCGTGGACTCCGCTTCCGCAGAGATAAAGATTATCAATCGGAGTTTTGTGATTTGACCAACCAGGGATCGGACGCATGAAGAGGAATTGATCGAGCATGAGTTGACCGTGATTGAGGTCACCTTCGGTGAGACCGTAGGTTTGTTCGAGGTCGAGAGGAGTGAGGGATTTTTGATTGATGATTGATGATTTTAGATTGGGGGAATATTCACTGAGTGTATCAATCGCCAATTTTTCCACAGTTCCATTCTCCATGTTCCATGATCCGTTTTTCAAAGTATACGGCGCGAATTGGAAATGGATTGAAACCATATTACCTGCCGTAGTCACTTCAAGATAGGGCTTCTCGGAAATCTCACCATACTTCGCGGCGTCGTAGGCGCGTTCTAGATACTTGATGGAGGGCGCGAGAACGACTGTTCCATGAGGAATTCCATGATTCCCATTTGTCTGTAAATGCACCTTCGCTACCGACCCGCGCATCTTTATAGACTGGGTATGCCAGACAAATTCAGGCGGCAATTCCATTGGGCCGACAAGTTTCAGGAGTGTGTGTTTTGGGTCCGCAGAGGAGAGGATCGTATTTGCGGAAATCTCTTCGCCATTTGCCAACACAACACCTTTCGCCACTTGACCTTCAACTTTGATACTTTTTACCTCTGATTCGGTTCTGATTTCGCCGTCGAAGTCTTTAACGGCATTTGCCAAAGCATTGGTGATATCACCTGCCTTGCCCACGTTGACATGCGACAGCCCGCCGCGATTTATCCAGTTGTGGATGAGGGTGTAGCCTGTGCCCGCGGACATGGGACCAAGTGTATTTCCGTGAATTGCAACCGCAGCAACGGCAGCTTTGACAATTTCAGTTTCGAAATATTCCTCCACCAGTTCCTGCGCGGTCATTGGAAGGGCGCGGATAAAGTTGATCATATCTTTGCGTCCTGCGAGTCTCAAGTCAAGTCCCAACTCCAGCAATCCATAACCTTCACTGATATTCATGTTCTTCGGCAAACGCGGCATGATCGTGGAGTATGCCGCATCCAGAATATCTGCTGCCTTATCCATGAAGCGGACAAATTCACCCCAGCGACTTGCATCCTTTTCGGAGAAGCGTTTGATGGACTCGGCGTCGAGGGTTAGGTGATTTCCATCGGGTTGCAAGGAAATAAACGCTGGTCGAGACGTTCCGTCGAGACCAAGTTTTAAATCCTTGATGATATCGGGACGAAGAGTCCCGCCTGTCCAAACGGAATCGACTGTGAAGCCTTCGCCAAAGGATTCGGTCACGACCGAACCGCCGGCGATGGCGCGGCGTTCGAGGACCAAAACCTTTTTGCCCTGTTTAGCGAGATACGCGGCGGCGACCAGTCCATTGTGCCCCGCGCCGATGATGATGGTGTCGTAAGTGTTCTTCATAAAATAATCCATGTTAGTTTTGAAATGATTACTTTCTTTGTTTATTTTTGAAAAAGATTAATAACATTGCTCCTGATAAAGAGCCTCCAACTACAGTGCCTCTCATAAATAAGTAAAGTTTATCAGATAGGCAATCCTGCTT
>CAZIYY010000233.1:0-5869 GCA_964543585.1 uncultured Anaerolinea sp.
CTTGTTCGTTGAGTGTGACGTTGTTGTAGGAGGGGAACCAGTAGGTATCGGATAATTGTGAAGAGGGCAGTCCCATCATCTGGAAGGAACTGGTTGCCAAACCGTTTTGAAAATAAAGTTCACGCAGTCCGGCAACAATTAGCAGTGCATTTGTGTTGACGATTTTTACAGGTCCGTTATCCACGCCAGCATAGCTTGGTCTCACACTGCTCTGAAGTGGAATATCGTAATTGCCCATATTGCCTCCCCCGATATCAACCTGAACCTCGGCGTTCTTTAGGATCGTATAAACTTCGCCGCTGGTGAAGCCGCCACTCAGAGGATTGTTTTGCGCATCAATAATGCTATTGTCATTGAGAACATCGAGGCGGATCGTGCCATTGCCTGTGCCGGTGTTGACTGTTACCGTGTAGGTTGTTCCAGAACCGCTGACTCCGCTCACAGCCGCGCTTGAAACGCCGGTCGTGGTCAGGGTAAAGTCCGGCGCGTTCACACCCGTGACAGCTTTAGAGAACGTGACGGTATAGTTCACGCTTGCCGCGCTGGTGGGGCTGGCATTCACGCGCGCGACACTGGAGACAGCCGGATTCCCCAGCGAGACCTCCCAGATTTTTCCATCGTTCTCGAATCGATCCGTATTGTTATCGATCCCACGGCTGACGATATAGATACTCTTGACCGCCGCGTTTTGACTGCTGGGCGCAAGTGCAACATCAGAACGCAGGTTGCCTGTTGTCCCCATAAAGGATAGATCATAGGCGTGGAGAAGAGTGCCGTCTATTGTTGTTTCCCCCATATAATTCTGACTACCCTGTGTGCTGACAATAAAGAGCGTATTGGCATCCGGATTGTAGTCGATCCCTTCGAGATCATCAAAGCCCAACACGGAGGTATCAAAATGAGTCATGGGACCGTCATCTCCGCCGCCCAATACTCCATTTGCTCCAAGAGGTATGCAGACGACCTCCGCATCGATGCCGCTGGATACAAATACCGTGTTGTTCCCATAAGCTACATCCTCGGCATCGGATGCACCATATAAACCGCCAACGTTGGTGGACGTGACCGTATCGTCTGTCGTGCAATAGACCCCGTCTGCTCCCAGGCTTACTTCGAGGACCTTGTCGTTGATACCATCATCATCGGAAAAAAAGATGTGATTATTATTCGGATTGACCGCCAGCCCCGAAGGCTCACTCGTGAAATTATTATAGGTAAGAGCGGGTGCATTTGGAGTGTAGGTGGTACAGTTACCGGTTTGGCTGCCTGCCAGGCTTGATTTGAAAACATTGAAGCCATGCCAATAGACGGGTGGATTCCCGTTTACACTCTCTTCGATTTCGGAATCGCTTATCAGGAGCTGGCCTGTCAGTGGAAAGTAGTCAATGCCGGAGGGGTCCGGGCTTGGGTTGCTCCAAGTGGAGGTGTCGATGGTATTCACCAGAGTTGTTGGCAACAAAGTCGTTCCGGGGGGAAGTACGGTGGCAGCCAGTAGTGACAATTCAACAATCTGCCCGCGTGGCGATGTGATCTGTTGTGGTGAAACCGCGCGCGCGGAGAATGGCATTTTCGCTGTCTGTCCCGTCCCTGCGCCATCCAAAATGAATAAATCCAGTATATTCGGATCGTCGGTAGTATCCCTGCTGGGGGCAAACAACATCGTCGAAGGATTTCCGAGCTGCAAGTCACTGACATCGTAGGTCTCGACCTTTTGCCCCGTCTCCGTCACTTCATAGATTTTTTGTTCAGCCGGGCTTCCAATATAAACATGGCCATTGCCCGGATTGAAAGCTAAACCGCGCAAAGGACTCTTCGATAATGAATTCAGATTCGAGCGGCGCACTTTGCCATTCCTCACCGCGCTGGCGCCATCGAACCCATCCACTGGATGCGGGGAAACAATCAGGAGTTGCCCCTTGCTGGCATCCAAAACGAAGAGCCGCCCCGTGGTCGGATCAAAGCTTATCCCTTCCGCATCCTGAAGATCAAACGACGCGATGTTGAAGCGTTCTGCGGCTTTACCAGATAGACCTGTAATGCCACCCTGCCCCATTTCAACTTTCGACAATTCTGCATTTCCGGCTCCCAGGATGAACAAACTGTTACTGTGATTATCGAAAGCAGCGCCGAATGGATTCTGGATAACTTGCGCAAACCTTATTTTCCCCGTCAGTTCCTCATGGATTGAAATCACATTTGCACTTTGGCTCGTTTCCCAAACAAAAAAACCGTTAGCATCCGGCGAGAAAGCCATGCCCTGCGGATTGGAAACCCCAAATTCAGAAGTATTAATAAAGTGTGGGTTGGAAAAATGAGACACTTCCCCCTGCGCCGAGACGAAGGAACTTACCGGTATGATTGCCGGCAGGACCAGTCCCGTAATTAAAAGGACACGAATGAAAGGAGATTTTATTTGTGGATGATTGACCATGATGCTCTCTCGCTGACTATTGGATTTGTGAAAACTGGCAAACGGATGACGGCTGGATTTCGAACTTCCCGGCGCGTACAGCTTCTGATGCTGTAGGCCTGCAATTCAGCTAGGGAATATTCATCTTCTTAACGAATCGAACACTGGGAGGCAGGCATCCCAGCCACTCGCACATACCTACAAGACAAACCACTTTACAGTTTGGTTACAGTTTTCGGGCGTGTTCTAGTTACAGGGATCGAGGATAACAACAGGCGTCAGTTCAATTCCTGACGCCTGTTGTTAATTTTGGGCTTACAGTCAAATTATGGTCCAATATAGTTTTGCCGCCGTGACTCGAAGGCATCGAAATAGTACGTGCCGCGGGTGCCAGCATCTATGCCGGTCAGTGCGCCGAGCCGCGCGCGGTCTACCCGCAGGCCGCTATTGTCCACTACTGCCTGAGTAATTTGCCCTCCCCCATCTATCCACATGGAAAGATAACCATCGTTTGCGCCCGAGGCTGACGCCGCCGAAGTAGCCATATGTGAAATTGCCCGTACCGTAGGTGTCTAAAGTATTATCCCAGGTCGTGGCCTTCTCGCCATTACCCTGAGTCTATAGAGATAGAAGCTGTCGCCATCTATCACATAATCAGCGATCATGATGAGGTATTGACGCAATCCGTTGTAGTTCGTCTCTCAGCCTAGATACTTCAACTTGTGCTGTCCATCATCTTCACTTATACGAGGTTACCGCCGGCATTATGGCGTGGTTTAGGCTTCATGGCATTGCATCACGATTTAGGGTAAGGCAGGCAGATGGTTTTTCAGTAAATAACTTATGGAAAGCCTGTTGATCCAATCCTGTTGCCTTTAATAACGGAACACCATTGGGCTCATCGTCGAATGGATGTTCGCCCATATGCAATACGACTGCATATATCCCAATCTCTTCCGGGCAAAAAATTGCACTCGAGGGGGTTAAGTATTTTTTGTCTTCTGTGGTTCTCCCGGCATACATGATAGAAGTATGTATATTCTCATACTTTAATCGAATACCAAAACTAAGCGCATCATAAGGAGTGTCAAAATATAGTTCAACAGTATCTGGGACTCCATAGGTCTCAAGAATTTTGTCCATATTATAAGCAGACCAGGCCTCTGGAGTGATTCCTGTGTCAAGTTGATTTAATAAGGTAACTTCCAAATCTTTAACAACATCACCTTGCAAATCTGCTGTAAGAGCCACACGAATCGTACCTTTTTTTTCATACGTAAAGTTCGATGATACACGGAGATGACCGTTTTCTTCTACGACGTCAAAAAAATCCCTGCCTTTAAGTTGATCAATAACGCCATACAACTCCTCATAGCGTGTCTGGTCAGGGTGAATTCCCCAAAAGCACGGCAATTCGCAATCTCCATTTGTTTGAAGCAGATAATTTAACTGCTCGGTTACTTCGGCGGGTGATCTGGTGGGTAAAGGAGTTACACGCGGCGTAACAAGCAAAGGATATTCCGGAGGGGGTGAGGCGGATATTGTAACCGAAGGAGTCGTGTTTGGCGTTATAGACAGAGTATATTTTGGCGCAGGTGAGACGAAAGTCTCAGTTGAGATGGTTGGCTGTGTGATTGAGGGCTTAGGGGAACACCCGCCAAGTCCTACTGCGACAATAATCAGATAAAAGATGTATTGTGTCTTGTTAGCCATTTAAATTAACTCCTTTTGTTTTCAGCATTACCAAATCAACCGCCAAAGAGTTGGTCGTGTACCCAATTATATTTTGCGCGTCCCACACCGCTGCTATCGAAATTTCCAGCTACAAAATTCGCAAACAAGTCGCCCCATTCTTCTATGGCTGTATTGCCACCATCCATACTTCTTGGATGCATCTCTGTCTCAGCGTTATAACCAGACGGGTCACTTATGACATTGTATTGTATATAGCCTAGACCATCTATGCGATTATAGGGCGGAGTTTTACAGGCATCGCCATACTGATTATCTGGGCAATCCCTTCCCATCACACGTTCGCCGGTCTGATTTGGGTAACCTGTATATACTATGGTTTGGTCAAGTGCATCGGTGTATTTATCTCCTTGCGCATTATCTAATAAATGACCCATTTCATGATAGATTAGTTGATGGGGGAAATGACTGTTACCTTGACTGGCGCGAAAATTTATTTTTTCTTCGGGTACCTTGAAGGTCGTTCCCCCATATTTTGCGCTCCAATCATGATTAAATTTCTTTGTTGTTGTTCCCAACAATGATTTTAGTGTTCCATGTAGTGCATCGTCAATCTTTAAAAGTGCACTATAAACGATTTGAATATGAGCAGTAGGCCACGTGCCTGTATCATCGGAAATCAAAATGCCAAACCGAGCTTCAATGATGCTCTTGTAATCGTCGTCGGTTGTCGGTATTGGCGATGGTGTAAGGGTACAAGTTGCTGTAATCGTCGGCAGTGGTGTGTCAGTAGGCGAAGGCGTTGAACTGGGAACTGTTATAGGCGTTGCCGTAACGTTATACGTGTTTGGTTGCGTTGGAGATGGCGTGGCTGTAATATTATATCCGGCCGCCGTAGTATTACATGCAGACAATGTCATCCCCACTGATCCAACCACCAGCAACAAAACCAAGAAGGTTCCCCACTTGCTTCCTTTCTTCCTTCGCCCAAAGAACAGTGCGACCACCCCCAACGGACCAACAATCGCTCCAATAGGATTCCAAGGAGTGTATGGATTGGTGCTATTCGGGTTGACATTTCTGGTTAAGAATCTACCCGTCGCTGGATCATAATACTGTCCGTTGCCAACGTAAAGGAGTCCAGTAGCGGCATCCATGACACCGCCGAAGTAGCCAAATGTTAAATTGCCATTACCATTCAGTTCAAGTGTATCGCCCCACGGAGTGTAGCGCGAAGTGAGAGTGATGTCACCACTGAGATCAGACAGTTGGCGCGGGGTGTTTGTGCCATCAGGCAGAGAGTAATTCCAGGCGGTGGTCTTTTCGCCAATGGCGCCCAAGCCGTAGAGATAGAACGTGGTGTTGCCATTGCAAGCAGTTTGTAGGATTTTATTTCATCCAACCCTCGGGCGCCAAATTATCACCGATATGAAAAGCGCGATTTTCCTGAACATCAATTAAAATCGTTTTGAAAGAATCTGAAGTAACTTGACTCTGCACAACTACCTGTTTACTATCGGGAGACCATAACGGTGCTGGGTACTTTCTTATTCCAATAGTTGCATTCTTTTCCCCATTTATACAGTAACTTGTTACTAAATCTGTCGTCGTATCCAAGACAGCTAGGTAGCGATCACCCAACGTATCGTAATACGGTTGTTCACTCTGCTGCCAATGGGTGAACCAAAATGCAATGTAACGGCTATCAGGTGACCAGTGTACTGCACCCATAAAACTGGACACTAAAGAGGCACTTGGCTATCAAGT
>CAZIYY010000234.1:0-5793 GCA_964543585.1 uncultured Anaerolinea sp.
TATAGTTTTAGCACATCCAGAAAACTTTACCAAATTATGAGACAGTCAGTAGAATCCTCTGAGGTTCCCTAAAGAATGAAGTTCGACGCAATATTGAACTAGAACTCGGAGATTTTCGAAATCTCCGAGTTCTAGTTTTAAATCTTCGCGCTTTCACGGCAAACCCTAATACCTCCCCCTCCTCTCTCGCGGGAAACACCTGCACCGCGCACGCCTTGAACTCGGGGATCAACGCCTGCGGGTCGAGCGCGTCGTTCGTCAGTTAGATCATTTCGTAAGCGCTTTCTCCATGCAGAGCCTCATCCAGGCCGAGCTCCTCTTCCTGGGCAGTGACCTTGACGGGCGTGATCTTGTTGATGAGCCACAACATACCGTAGGAGACTCCAAACGCGTAGATGGAGCTCCCAATCACGGCCACTGTTTCTTTCAAAAAGAAAGCTCCGTTGCCTAATAAGAGACCGTTCGAGCCGGCGGCATTGACAGCTAAATCTGCAAAGATACCCAGTGAGATGATACCCAGCATTCCTCCAACTCCGTGCACACCCCAAACGTCGAGGGCATCATCCAGTTTCCAGCGGTTCTTCAACGAGATGGCAAGATAGCAAACAATACCTGACGCACTGCCAATGATCACCGAGCTGGTCGGCGTGACATATCCCGCCGCGGGTGTGATGGTTGCCAATCCAGCCACAGCTCCGGTCAGGAGTCCCAGGAAGGTAGGTTTCTTCTCAAATATCCAGGACATGACCATCCATACAATGGCCGCAAAGGATGCGGCAATGTCTGTGTTCAGGAAAGCGATTGCAGTGACACCGTCCACTCTTAATTCACTACCGGCATTGAATCCATACCAGCCGAACCACAACAAACCAGTTCCCAGAGCGACCAATGGAATACTGTGCGGACCCTTATCCGGGAACATGCGCTTGCCAACAAATATCACGGAAGCAAGGGCAGCCATTCCGGCAATATTGTGAACCACAATGCCGCCAGCAAAATCGAGTACGCCCCACTGTTGCAACAGGCCGCCGCCCCAAATCATATGAACCATTGGGAAGTAAACCAACAACAGCCATGCCACCAGGAAGATCAGATATGCATTGAACCGCACGCGGTTGGCAAAAGCGCCGGTGATCAATGCCGGCGTAATGATAGCGAACATCATCTGGTAGGCAATGAAAACGAAAAGGGGAATTTGACTGCTGGTGAGGACTGAATTGACATCCACGCCGCGCAGGAAGGCATTATCAAGATTGCCAATCACTCCCCCGGGGTTCCCGCTAAAGCACAGCGAATACCCCACTGCATACCAGACGATAGTTGTGAGACCCATCGAGACAAAACTCTGGATCATAATGGTGAGGACGTTCTTGCGCCCGACAAGCCCGCCATAGAAAAAAGCCAGCCCGGGAGTCATTAACATGACCAAGCTGGTTGCGACTAACATGAAGCCGGTATTGCCAGTATCCATATTATTTTCTCCTTTTGCAATTGGGTTCAACGGAATAACTTAGGCGATTATAGCGCTAACTATATGGTATTTGGAACACAATAACCTCTCCTCCCCCAAATCCCAACGTGCGGAATTTGGGGGAGGTGTCCAACGGACGGAGGGGGCTGTTATAATCCTCCTACAAGGAGACCTCCCATGACGGGGCGCATCGAAAAGACCGCTTTCATCAGTTATCGCCGTAAAAGTTCTCTCTCAACCATGCAACCCAACTTTTCATCACCACAGAAAAGAATTCGTCCCCATGCCCTCTCCCCACGGGAGAGGGGCAAACCGACACGCCGATTAATCATCTCAATCTGGGTGAGGTTCCCATGACGGGGCGTATCGGAAAGTCCGTTTTCATCAGTTACCGCCGTAAAGGTTCTCCCTGAACCATGCAACCCAACTTTTCATCACCACAGAAAAGAAATCATCACAATGCCCTCTCCCCGCGGGAGAGGGACAAACCAACACGCCGATCAACCATCACAACCAGGCGATGCACTGAGCTTGTCGAAGTGGTGAGGGCGGTATAATCTCCCTCAACCATGAAACCCAACTTTTCATCACCACAGAAATGGACTCGTCTCCATACCCTCTCCCCGCGGGAGAGGGACAAACCGACGCGCCGATCAATCGTCACAATCAGGGTGAGGTCCTAACCCCGCCCATCCAAAAGTCCGTTTTCAGGAGTAAATTATGCCACCACCATTCAGACATCAACAAGTGCATCGAGCGCCACAGTCCAATCAGATTTATTATTATCATAATGTGATACAACGGCGAACAACGAATGCAGCAATTCTAAGTCTTGCAAGTTCTCAGAAGAATAATAGTCTTCTAGTGCAGGCAGTAGTAGAAACTGGTGAACGAACTTGGGAAGGTGATATTATCATTGCAGTGTTACCAGTTTGGGAGGAAATTATTAAATTCATCGAAAAAGACCCAGATGTTATTTTTCAAATCGACCCAAGAAAATGGGAAGAGATAATTGCTGCGAGTTATGAAAAACATGGATTTGACGAGGTAATTCTTACGCCTAGAAGTGGTGATTTTGGCAGGGATGTTATTGCTACAAAGAAAGGCTTTTGGTCTGTCCGTGTTATTGAGTCAGTAAAACGCTACAACCCAAATCATTTAGTGCCAGCAGACGATGTACGTGCTCTACTTGGGGTCTTAGCCAGCGACAGGAATGCATCAAAAGGAGTGGTTAGTACAACATCGGATTTTGCTCCAATGATTAAAGATGACCCTTTTATCAAACCTCATGTTCCAAATCGATTGGAATTAATTAACGGCAATCAACTTATTGCCAGGCTAAAATCATTGGAAGAAAACTGATATAGGAAAGGACAATCTCATCAGTTACCGACTTCAATTAGTATTTTTTAAACTGTCAATTCTTTCTCTTGGACTGCCCCTAGTGTTTCTCGATTTGCTTTATCGATAAAGATTCTAAAATGTTGGGTTATTTCACGACGAGGGTCGTGAATGATGAAAACACCCTGCATTTGCATATTACCAGAAGGTGTTAATTCATTTATTTGCCAAATCAAATTTTCATCATCGACAAGGACAAAAGTGGTAAATCTTTTAGCTCGTGTCTTGATTAAGGAAATTTTCAAATCAGGCTCTTTTTTCTTTGCCTCAAAAACTCTAAGAAAATGTTTTTTGTAACCATCATCCTTTGCGAGGTCAGCTACAGTTTCGCCCTCACGAAATTGTAGAATTCTTTCGTATGTTATACCTTCTGTTGCTTTTTCAATAAGTGCTTCATAGTATCGGTCTCGTTCACGAATCTCGCGCTTTTTGCGTTCGACTTCATTCTTTGGGTCATTTGGGTCTATCGCATCTTCGGATGTTTCAAACATAAAAGAATTGAGAATGACGATATCTTTTTGAGCACGTTCCACAATTTCGCGTGCACTCGAAAACAACTTTTCTCGCCCCACGTTATCTTTGTCAAGATATAAAATTTTGATGCCTACATTCTTTCGTATTTCATCAGAGTAATCTACAGATTGTTTAACCATATAGCTAACCAACACTAGACATATGAAAATAAGAGACAAAGTTAGCAATTCCGAAGTTAAGACATGAGTCTCAAATACCTTCTCAGCAGCTACTCCTAATACTGCTCCCCCAATAAGAGCTAAAACCTGAGAGAGTTGGCTTGCCCTTTTTGTCAATTTTGTATTTTTCATAGTGTTTTAGAGGTATGGCAATATAATGGGCGTGGCATCATGACCAATACTAAACAAACTTGTTCCTGTTGATACCAGTTGATGTTTTCGGCACTGCACCAGAGTACCTGAACTTGGAGAGTGAACTTCTTCAATCGAGAAATCAGGAAACCGTTTGATAGTTCCTATGACTTCATCAGTGAGTATGGTTGTTTCTGCTAAAGAAAAAGGCTTGGTTGGCTCCCAAAGCCCAGATTCTCTTGCTCCTGCCGTGACTTCTTGCCTGATAAAAGGTCGAGGCTTCCATGTTGATGATTTTTCTTGACCAAGTGAAATTATTCCAAGGTGTTCGGCTACATTTACTAAACCGAGAGCAGCTTTTTCTATATTCTCATTTGTGAGTAATGATAATTGTGCTGTTTCGATAGGAAAATTAGGAACATCTGCAAGTGCAAGGGCAGTATCTAGGGTTGTTAAGTATTGTGCGTCTCCGCCTTGAGATTTTTCAATGACCCAAATAATTTCTGGCTCAAATGCCCTAATACCTTGAAGTGTTTTTGCTTTTATTTTTTCACTCCCAGCATTCATAAAAACAGCAGTATTTGGCGTTTGCATCTCAAATTCATGAATATTTATTACAAAGTCGCAATTATGTGAAAGCTCATCAAATAATATTGATGCGACTCTGTCAGTAAATGTTCCTGTATCTCTGCCGCGTCCAGTGCGGTTTAAATCTTTTTGGTCGAGTGAACTTACACGACTATTTACAAATTGAGCAACTGGATTTGCGGCTGGAATAAGGTGAATTGTTCCTTCAAAATTTTTATCCCTAATCAAATCAAGGAATCGGGATGCAATGAATAATCCCGCGTGTTCATCTCCATGGACTGAGCAAGTAATCCCAAGAGATGGTTGTGTAAAGCTTCCAATGGAATAAACTGGTATGCGAAGTTCGAGTGCGCCCGCTCCACCGCCAATATCAAGATACTTGGTTTTAGTTTGCATAATTTCGTAATCCCTATGCCATTTTTTGGGTTAGCTAGAAATATTATAGCACCTATGCAGACACAGTCCGTTTCAACGGACTTCGTAAAAATAGCACGGGCGATTCATCCCCGTGCGGGCTAACAAATGGGACAACGTCCCTCGAAACAGAATCAACTTCAAGTTAAGAAAGAAACGGGTTTACATCTTCCCCAAAAAAATCTTCGCGCTCTTTGCGTCCTTCGCGGTAAAAAACTAATACCTCCCCCTCCTCACCTCAACCTCAGGATTCGCCAACTCATCCTCCCTCGCGGGAAACACCTGCACCGCGCAAGCCTTGAACTCAGGAATCAACGCCTGCGGGTCAAGGGCGTCGTTCGTCAATAAGTTCGCGGCGGTGGCGCTACAGCACCATGCCACGGGATGAAGACAATCCTGTTGGTTTGAGTGTGTCTGTTACTTAACAGGTGGAATCCCCAGGTCTTTGCAAATCTTCTTCGCCAATTGATCAGCGACTTCGGTATGCCGCGGCACAGTGGATGTTTTGTTCGCCTGTGGATTCCAATACACGCTATGACGACCGCCCTCGCGCCGTAATTTACACCCGTTCTGTTCGAGATACCGAATAAACTCCCGCCTTTTCATTAGTTACACCGTTAATGGCTCGCGAATAACCTCATGCCCTTCTATTTGTTCCAATAACAATTCGCGATTAACTTCGATGATCAATTGCACAGCCTCGCGTAAATTTTCGCGCGCTTCACCAAGTGTTTTGCCTTGGGTATTAGCGCCAGGCAATTCTTCCACATAACCGAGCCACCATTCGCCAACTTGTTCAAATATCGCAGTAAGGTTCATATCTACCTCCAAAGGAAATTATAGCATAGAACTTAATGGCGATTTTTCGTCACATCAGGCGGGGCGCGCTAATTTAATCAACTGATAAAGAACTCGGAGATTCGCTTCGCGAAAATCTCCGAGTTCTACTTTTAAATCTTCGCGCTCTTCGCGCCTTCGCGGTGAAAGATTAATATCTTCCTCGCGATACCACCACCTCAGGATTCGCCAACTCATCCTCCCTCGCGGGAAACACCTGCACCGCGCACGCCTTGAACTCGGGGATCAACGCCTGCG
>CAZIYY010000235.1:0-5779 GCA_964543585.1 uncultured Anaerolinea sp.
TGAGGAATTACCGCGTTTGGTGATCCGGGAAAGGCGCGGGGTGCGGCGGGAGAGGCTGGAGCACTTTAAAAGAACAGGGCGTGTGGTGGATGTGGAACCCGATGCCCTTACCTCGTCTGCTCCAGTGGTGGAAACGCTCGAAGGTACCGGCGACCAGCCTCAAGTTCCAGAATCGAAGCGTAGACGGGTGATGGATCGAGTCCTCTTAGCGGTGGAAGTCCTCGCAGTGGTCGGACTCGTCGGAGTCCTCATCAGCGGATTCGGAATCCTGCGCGACTTAAATGCAGAAGTTGCCGCGGCGTTGATCCAGGAAACGTTCACACCCACGCCGCTTGTGATGGCAGTAGTCCTTCCATCGGGACATACGCCGCCCGATGCGCAGGGCAACACGCGGCCTAATGACGCTGAGATCCCGGAACATTTACAGCCGATGGTGCAATCGCTTGAGAATATTCCGATCCCAACGCCCGCGCCCGATCAGGCGATCCGCATTCAAATCCCCTCGATCAACATTGATGCGCCCGTTGTGCAAGGAGATGGATGGGAGCAGCTCAAGAAGGGCGTCGCGCAGCACATCGGTTCTGCAGATCCTGGGGAAAATGGAAACGTGGTTTTTTCCGCGCACAACGATGTGTATGGCGAGATTTTTCGTTATCTCGATAAACTTGCGCCCGGCGATCAGGTGGTGATTTACACACAACAAAGACAATATATTTATGTTGTGGATAGCACAGCTGTGGTTGAGCCGACTGCCGTTGAGGTGATGGCGTCTACGGGCAGCCCTACGGTGACGTTGATCTCGTGTTATCCGTATCTTGTGAATAAACAGCGCATTGTTGTATTTGCGCGGTTACAAAATTGACGAAGTCATTGCGAGGAGCGCTTTTTGCGACGAAGCAATCCCCAACAAAGCAGAGATTGCTTCGGGCTTCGCCCTCGCAATGACATAAGGAGCGATTAAAATGGCAAAGAAAAACAAACGAATAGCGACCACAGTGAGCGTGACCCCTTCAACGAGTCGCACTGAGTTCAACCCCGATTATTCTCACGTCAAAAAGGATTTGACCCGCATCGGCACGCTGGCGGGATTCTTCATCGTCGTATTGGTCGCCCTCTCGTTCTTTTTGAAATAACAAACAAGGGCGACCCTTCCAGATGATTAATTAGTTCCATCAAGCTCAGAGGGTCGCCCCCACTTACCATGGAGATATTATGTCGCGCATGTTCGTCCCGGGGCCCGTTGATGTAGCAGACGAAGTCCTGCAGGCACAAGCCGCGCCCATGCTTCCGCATCGCAGCAAAGAGTTCGAAGCCATCTTTCGCCGCGCCTCTGAAAAAGCGCAGGGTCTCTTTTACACAAAGGAGCGCGTCTTCCTCACTGCCTCCTCCGGCACGGGATTGCAGGAAGCCGCCATTCGCAACTTCGTAAATAAGCGTGTTCTTTCCATTGTCAACGGCGCGTTTGCTGAGCGTTGGTACGAAGTTGCTGTATACAATGGAAAGGAAGTGGATGAACTTGCCTTTGATTGGGACGCGCCCGCCTCTCCCGACCGAATAGCGGATGCTGTTAAAAAGGACGGATTCGAAGCCCTGACCATCGTCCACAACGAGACATCAACGGGATTGCAGAATCCGGTGAAAGAAATCGCTGAGGCAGTCCGCGCAGTCGCGCCCGACACATTGATTCTCGTGGACGCGGTCTCTTCGCTCGGCGGCGCAAAAATTGAAATGGACGCCTGGGGACTCGACATGCTTCTCACTTCATCGCAAAAATGTCTGGCATTGCCTCCAGGTCTGGCATTGGGAGCGGTCTCGGACCGCGCCATGAAGAAAGCCGAAAAGGTCGAAAATCGCGGCTGGTATTTTGACCTTGTCCGAATGGAGAAGCATCGCCTGAAAGATTCTTCCCCCGCCACTCCCGCGATGTCATTGATCTACGCGCTTGATTTTCAGTTGGACCGCATCTTTGCAGAAGGACTCGAGGAGCGTTTCGCGCGCCACTCCGCGATGGCAAAGCGCGTACAGGAATGGGCGGAAGCGCACGACCTATCCATGTATGCGCCCGAGGCGTATCGTTCACAGACTGTTACAACGATCAAGAACGATCGCGGGATCAGCATCTCTGATCTCAACACATTTCTCAAACAACGCGAGATGCGCATTGCAAATGGATACGGTCAACTGAAAGACAAGACCTTCCGCATCGCGCATATGGGTGAAATCCAAATGAAGGATATTGAGAAGTTGCTCGAAGCAATGGAAGAATATCTGAAGAAATAATGACCGGGGCAACTTGAGCGCAGGTTCAATCCCTGGTCCGTATCGTCTTGCTGTTCCTGTCGAAATAACTGGTCAATTGCATGCGCAGCGGCTCAAGAATGCCAATGTGCGCAAGCGTAAAGATCGAAAAGGCTGACATCCCAAAGAAGAATATCAGATCATTCCAAAGAAAACTGTTATCGTTCGGAGGATTAAAAACGTATCGATAGATGATCAATAACAACTGGATTGTGTTAATCAAAAGCAAAGGGATTGAGAACGGTCTCAAATCGTGATCTTCGATAATCAAATGAAGCCCAACCATCGCGCCCAAGCCTGCGCCCATAATCATAATATAAGCCCAATAGTGCGCTATATCGTAGCCCTGTGTATATAGTCGTTGCAGAATCAGCACGTAAAGCACACACACTCCCACAAGGCAGCCCCACGTAGCCAAATTGATCAGCAGCGGCAAAATCAAATTGCCATACACACGGATCGCCACCATGGCAGTCAGCCAGCCCACCAGATATGCCAGCCCAACCACAAATGCCTTTGTGCCTATGCTATCGAGCGAACCCTCCAAGCCCACGCTGAATATATCCAGGACCAGCCTTGCGCCGCCAAGCATGGCGATCGTCAACGCGCCCATGCTCAATGCCAGCATCGAGATACTCAACATACCTCGCTGGGAAAGTCTTCGTACATTTCTAGGTACATCTTTAGATATTTGTTTTTGAGGCAACTGCAAAACATCTGAAGCTTCATCCTCAATAAAAGCTTCACCTCCAACCAATCCCCTACTTCTTAGCACCTTTTCAACGTTTTCAAAATTATCCACAATAATAGATGAAATATTTTCATAAGAGAAGCCTAAACTAGCAGGGTCAGAAACACCTTGTTCGATCACAGGCAATTTTTCACCAAAACTAAAATAAGGTGTGTAGGGAATTTTTGTAACCTCAATAAAACTCTTGATGTCTACTCTTTTAGGAAGCCAATTAGAGAACAAATCCTTTAATTCAATTGCAAATCTGCCTAGCCATATCTGCGATATATTAAACTCGGCTTGGGCATCGAAACGCGTCGCTATGGGGAAAATTAATAGGCTATAACGATCAAAAGGCAATTTTTTTCTCTGTTGGCTGGCTTTTTCAGCAACATCAATAATTCCAGCTAGACTCTGTTCGTTGGCATTAAACAATAGCACTAAGACATCAGGTAACTGTATCGTGCAAATCCCTCCAAGATCGGTTATTCCAGTCCGACTATCAATCAAAACAAAATCATATTTGGACTTCCATTCGCTTCTAAGTTTTTCTATATAGATTCCCCCTCGTTTTTCTTCATAAAAGTGATCTACATCAAGACTTCGAACTAGGGAGAAATAACTTGATTCGTTTTCATTGGTTTTCTTTTGGCCTGATGTGATCAAGCTTAATCTGCTATTCATGACTCTAAAACTTACTACACAATCTTCCCAACTAATATCGTCAGAATTTCTTTGCTCATTGCTATAGCTGGATATTAGGTCAATTACGCCTCGAACTCTTGAGACTTTTTCAATATCAAGGTAATCCCTGAAATAGTATTCTAATCCTGGCGCTTCAAGATCCCAATCAACAATCAGTACTTTCTTGCCTTTCTGTGCAAGAAGTACAGCAATGTTTGCCAATGCCATTGTCCTTCCCGCGCCGCCTTTATACGAATAGAAAGTTAATATTTGGCCCATCTTTTACTCCAGCCTCGGCGCGGAGAAGATTGGTTCCTTAGGTAACGATATTTCAATATTTGATAAATTAATCCAATCTTCTTTCCAATCTGGGGCATGGTTGATCATGTGAGCAACATCAATAGACCAGACTTTGATTAATTTCTCCAGTTCCAGGAATCTTTCTGATTTTTCAAAGGCTGGGCTTGCGGAGAAATAGTCAGTACAATCAAACCATTGGATTTGTTTTGCGTATACAGGGAAGTGAATACCATCTCCAACTTGTACAGCCTGAATTAACCCTTTCGGATTTCCAAGTGAACGATAACCTTCAGCTTTCTCTCGCTCTAGCATAGTTCCGAACTCAAACAAACACCATTTTGAAGCAAAGTAGGAAGGTTGCAGAAATGCCACTAAAGACCGAGAGGATGCCAGTGCCTTCTGAATGCTAAGAGGCCAAGTATCACCCTTTTGAATGCTTTTATCGAGAAAGAATTTAGGTCTTCGCCCAAGTTCATTTTCTAGGTAAAAAACGAAAATTTTCAGGAAAACTTTCTCGAGCCAATGATCTATGTCTCCTTGTTTATAGCTAATGAAGGCGTCGTACTCATAGCCCATATTTATTCTCCTGATCGAATTTCCTTATAAACGCATTTTACCAAAATTGATATTGATCAATATCAATTTTGAGGGGTTCCCAAAGAACAAATCAATGTATTCTAATATTTGGGAAACCCGCCGTAGATTACTCCTCAGAGCGAATAACATTGCTGTTCTGATCGAAGAAGCGTGTGAGCGTTTTTCGTAAAGGCTCTAGAATACCCATGTGTGCGAACATAAGGATTGCGAAAATTAACATAACAATGAAAAAGAACAAATCATTCCAGAGATAGTCGGGGTTGGGATTAGCAATAAAAACGTAGCGATATAGAATTAGACAAAATTGCACCAAATTAATAATGAGTAGTGGAATAGAAAACCAGCGTAGTTCATGGTCTTCTAGAATAAGGTGAAGTCCAACCATTGCACCTAGACCGCCAGCCAGGGTTATCAAGTATGCCCAATAGTGTAACATGTCATACTTTTGCATATACAATCTTTGCAGAATGATAATATACAAGATACAAACCGCGATGAGGCAGCCCCAAGCATAAACATTAATAACAATTGGCAAAATCAAATTGCTATATACACGAATACTTACAAGCGCAACGAACCATCCCAACAGATATGCTATTCCAATTACAATAGCTTTGTACCAAATTCCTGCAAATACGTTTTCCAAGCCATCGTTGAAAACACTAGTAACCAGTCTTACACCGCTTAGGAAAGAGGCTGTTAATAAAGTAATAGTAACCAAGAACGTAATAATGCTAAACAATCCCCTCTGGGAAATTTTACGTCTGCCAATTCGTGGTTGTGTAGGCGGGTTCCCCTTCGGAGTGGTATTTGATGGATGAGTCATAATGCCTTCTGCCCGAGCGTGATAAAAAGCGCCTTGCTCCAACAATGGAAAAGTGAGGCGATATTATACCCATAAGACCACCTTCCCTAAGACTGAGTTCCCAAACTGAGCGGGAATATGGATCAAATACGCCCCAATTTCTGGATTTACCCGCCGCTTTTGCGGGCAAGCCTTCGATTCACTCTCAGGGCAAGCCTGATTCCGTTCTTCGGCATCCTCCCCGCTGACAGCGAATCCCCTAACTTTCCATATCCTTTGAATAACGCGCGTCCTCTGTAGTTATGTCCCCGTGTCAAGTACCCATTTTATATACCAATGATAAATAGACACGCTTCGCAGTCAGG